>NZ_JAXEGN010000228.1:0-10228 GCF_034103065.1 Bullifex sp.
ATAAGGATGTTAAATAGTGAAAAGTCAAATTAAAAAATCTGTATTCATTCCTACATTTATTTTTGTTTTAGGTGCAGGTATTATTGGATTAATTAATAACCAATTCCTAATTGATAACTTCAAAGCTGCTTTTGATTGGTCGTATACCAATTTAAGCTGGATGTTTCAATTAATATTTTTTGTTGTACTAGTACTCTGTATTATTATGACATTCTCTAAAAAGGGAAATATTAGATTTGGAGGACCAAATGCGAAAGCTAAATACCCTTTTTGGCAATGGTTTGCAATGACATTAACAGGAGGACTAGGAGCAACGATAGTTTCTTCTGGTATTTCACAACCTGTTATCTTTATGGAAAGTGTTTGGGGAGAGCTAGAAGGTTATGGTATTCAACCTGGTTCTCCTGAAGCTGTAATGTTTGGACTTGCAAGAACATTCCATGAATGGACATTTGTTCCATATGCAGTATTTGGTGTATGTGGTGTATGTATTGCTTATACATGTTTTAATAGAAAGAAAACACTGGCAGTTTCAAATACGCTTGAACCTGTTTTAGGAAATAAAGTACATAATAAGGTAATTTCATCTATTGTAGATTGTCTTTCTGTACTAGCCTTAGCACTTGGATCTGTTGGAACATTGGGAACATTTTTAGGCCTTGTTACTATTTGCTTGCAAAATATTTATGGTATTCCTAAGAGTGTAACATTAATGTTCATTATAATGGTTCTATCGACAATATTATATCTATGTTCTTCATTAAGCGGAGTAGATAAAGGAATTAGATTCTTTGCTAGTTTGAACTTCAAATTTTATATCTTATTACTTTCTTTTGTATTTATCTTTGGTGGAGCCGCTGCTTATATTTTAAATACAGCAACTTCATCAGTAGGCTATTGGATGAAGAATATTTCTTTTTGGCTCTTTGATACAGGAAGTATAGGAGGTGAGAGATTACTAAAGTGGTGGACAATTTATACTTGGGCTTTCTGGATTGCATATGCACCTGTAACAAGTGTTTTTCTTGCTCAAATCTCTTATGGAAGAACAGTTAGAGAATTCCTTATTGTTAACTGGATACTGCCAAGTGTATTTGCTTTTGTATGGTTTTCTGTTTTTGGAGGATGTGCAATGAATTGGCAGTTATCAGGTGTTGCAGATATTGCAGGTGCAATCGCAAAAGATGGAACATACGCTGGAATCTGGACTTTTATGCAAAACCTTCCACTATACAAGATTTTAATACCGATAAATTTATTTATTATGTTAATTTCATTTTCAACTTCTGCTGATAATGGTATTACTGTTCTTTCTGCATTATGTATGAAAGATAAGAAAATAGGAGATGAAGCTCCTGCAAAGTTGAAAATACTTTGGGGAATTGCAATTGGTTTACTTTCCTTTTTGTTAATGGCATATGCTTCTGGTGCTAAAGGAAATGATGGTGTAAGGTATATAGTTGTTGCACTGGGTACTTTAATATCAATACTTGTAATTCTAATGATTATATCCTTAATAAAGATGTTATTTATTTCCTGTAAACAGGAAGAAGTAAACGCACTTGGAAAATAAAAAAATGAAGGTAGGAGTAAAAAGCTTCTACCTTTTATTGTACTAATCTGATATTCATTCCTTGGATTATTCCGTTAAAATATCGATTATATTCTTATAATTAATTAAATTAAATATTTCTAAACTTGTTTGTTTTGGTGATGTTTTTACCCTAAAATAAATTTTAAAAAATTTTAGTTGACCGGTTTACAAAACCGGTTTACTATGAGTTTATAAATAAGATTTCAATTACATTCAAAAAGGAGTAAGAAATGAAAAAAGCATTAACTATCATGCTCGTTGCTTTAATTGCACTTTCTTCTGTTTTTGCACAGGGTGCTAATGAAGCTCCAGCTAAACAAGGTTCTGTATACTGGTTAAACTTCAAGCCAGAATCAGATAGCGTTCTTCAGGAAGTTGCTAAGGCATATAAGGCAGAAACTGGTGTAGACGTAAAGGTTGTTACAGCTGCAGCTGGTACATACAACCAAACATTAATGGCTGAAATGGATAAGTCAAATCCTCCTACACTCTTTGTAGTAGGTAATGCAGGTGCAGTTGCTTCTTGGGGTGACTACTGCTTAGACTTAAAAGGCACAAAGATTGCTAACGAACTTTCAACAGATGCTTATAACCTCTACGATGAAAACGGTAAGCTTTGCTCAATTGGTTATACATATGAATGTTTCGGTATCATTACTAACGTAGAACTCCTCGAGAAGGCTGGTTACAAGCTTTCTGATATCAAGGATTTCGCTTCATTAAAGGCAATTGCTGAAGACATCCACGCTAGAAGCAAGACTCTTGGTTTTGATGCATTCACATCATCAGGTATGGACGGTTCTTCATCATGGAGATTCACAGGTCACCTTGCTAACGTAGCATTATTCTATGAAGCTAGAGACAACGGTTGGACAGCAGGTCCTCAGCCAGCTACTATCACAGGTAAGTATGTTCCTAACTTCAAGAACCTCTGGGATCTCTACATCAACAACAGTGCTTTCAATCCTAACACACTCGCAACAGGTGGTTACGATGCAGAAGCTGAGTTCGGTAAGGGCCAGGCAGTATTCTATCAGAATGGTAACTGGGAGTACGATGCTTTAACAGGTAAGTATGGTATGGATCCAGCTAAGCTTGCTATGATTCCTTTCTATGCAGGTGTTCCAGGTGAAGAAAACGCAGGTTTAAACTGTGGTACTGAAGGTTGTTGGGCTATCAACGCTAAGGCTTCTCAGGCTGATATCGACGCTACAATGGATTTCATGTACTGGATGGTAACTTCAGAGACAGGTACAAAGCTCCTCGCTCAGACATTTGGTGCTATCCCATATAAGAAAGCAGCTCCATCAAATAACGTATTCCTCGATCAGGCTAACGAATACAACAAGCAGGGTAAGTATGTAATGACTTGGGCATTCAACTATACTCCAGCAGTTGACGAATTCAGAGCAGGTCTCGTTTCTGCAATGAACCAGTATGACGCAGCTCAGACAGATGCTAACTGGAAGACAGTTGAAACAGCATTTGTTAAGGGTTGGGAAAGACTCTACGCACAGGAGCACTAAGCTTATGTAAGTAAATAGGGCGGGCTTCTATAACCTGCCCTATTTTTTTCGAAAATTAACACAAGGGGAAACTATGAAGAATAAAAAGCCATCTGGTGGTTTAAGATCATCCCTCATTAAGAAACCTATTAAACGTATGTCATTTTTATTTATGTGGCCTACAATTATTTGTTTCTGTATTGGCTTCGTATGGCCATTCTTACAGGGTATTTACTTATCATTTTGTAAATTCCGTATTACAAGTGATGCACAGTTTATCGGTTTTGGAAACTACTTAAAAGCTATTCAAGACCCAACATTTATTCATGCTTTCTGGTATACAGCTCTCTTTACAATTGTATCGGTTATTTTTATTAACCTTTTTGCATTTGCTGTTGCATTAATTCTTACAAAAGGAATTAAGGGAAGCAATATCTTTAGAACCGTATTCTTTATGCCAAACTTAATCGGCGGTATCGTACTTGGTTATATTTGGTCAATGATTTTTGATGGTTTCTTATCAAGATTAAATACATCAATCTTAATGGAAACTAAATATGGATTCTGGGGCCTTATTATCGTTATGTGCTGGCAGCAAATTGGTTACATGATGATTATCTATGTCGCAGGATTACAATCAATTCCAGAGGATATGATGGAAGCAGCATCTATCGATGGTGCTAACTCATGGCAAACACTCTTTAAAATTACAATTCCAAATGTAATGCCATCTATTACAATTTGTACATTCTTGACACTTTCTAATGGCTTCAAGCTATTCGACCAGAACTTAGCATTAACAGGTGGTCAACCATTTATCCAGCATGCAGATGGAAGCGTTGTTAAGACAACAGAAATGCTTGCCCTTAACATCTATAATACATTCTATAACATCAACCCAACAGCAAGAGGTGCTGCACAGGCTAAGGCCGTCATCTTCTTCCTGTTAGTTGCAGCGCTCAGCTTACTGCAGTTGAAATTTACTAGAGAAAAGGAGGTACAGCAGTAATGGCTAATCTTAAAAGAGATAGATCTATCAATACTTTCCTTACAGTCCTTTTTATAATTCTTTCATTAATCTGGGTATATCCTGTATTTATCGTAGTACTTAACTCTTTCAAAATTAATGAGTTTGTAAAGACTGATACATTCTCAATCCCTGCAGGAGAACAGTTTGCAGGTTTTTCAAACTTCATTAAAGGTATGACCTTTGGTAACTACCCATTCTTTAAGAGTGTATTCTACTCCTTCTACATTACAATTGTTTCAACTGCATTGATTTTACTTTGTACATCAATGTCAGCTTGGTACATCTCTAGAGTTGATACACAATTCTGTCGCTTAGTATATATGCTTTGTGTATTCTCAATGATTGTTCCATTCCAGATGGTAATGTTTACACTTTCAAAGACAGCAGATGTGCTCAAGCTTAATACACCATATACAATTCCTGTTATCTACTTAGGTTTTGGTGCAGGTCTTGCAATTTTCATGCTCTCAGGCTTTGTAAAGGCTGTTCCACTTGAGATGGAAGAAGCTGCTACAATCGATGGCTGTGGTCCTGTTAGAACATTCTTCCAGATTGTTCTTCCAGTATTAAAGCCAACATTAATCAGTGTTGCAATCCTTGAGATCATGTGGGTATGGAATGACTACCTCTTACCATACTTAGTACTCGATAGAAATAGATTTATGACAATTCCTATTCATATCCAGTACCTCAAAGGTAGCTATGGTGCAGTAGATCTTGGTGCTACTATGGCTATGATTTTAATGGGTATTATCCCAGTAATTATCTTCTACTTAACTTGTCAAAAATACATCATTAAGGGTGTAGCTGCAGGTGCAGTAAAAGGTTAATATTCTAAAAATTTCGGAGGAGAAGTATGAAAGAGAAGAAAAAGACAACGATAAGTGATATCGCAAGAGCAACTGGATACTCAAAAACTACCGTGTCTTTTGCTTTCAACTCTCCTTCAAGAATTAGTGTGGAAGCTAGAGAAAAAATTCTTTCAGTTGCTAAATCACTCGATTACACTCCAGATCCTATGGCTAGAAATTTTTCTCTAGGACGCCATAAATCTATTGGCTTTTTGCTTCCACAAAGTTTAGCAGATTCACTTTCTAACCCTTATACTCAATCGGTACTACGTGGAATTGGTATTGTTGCAGAGCAAAATGATAATACCTTAACTATTATTCCACCTGTTCATTCTTCAATTTCAGAGGCAATTAATAACGCCACTGTTGATGGCCTTATTTCAATGGGCTTATGGTTTGATCCTCAAATTAGAGAGTCATTAAGAAGAAGGAAGCTTCCTTTAGTCTTAATTGATGGTGCTGATGAAGATGGTCCTATAAACCTTTCAATTGATGATTTAAGTGCTGCTTATGAAGCAATGAAAGCAGTATTAGAGAGAGGGCATAGAAAGATTGCTATTATTTCACTTCCATTTGATGCTTATGCACAGCTCACACCTCAAGAGACTAAAACAATAGTTAGAAGACGTCAGGCAGGGTATGAGAAGGCATTGGGTGAGTATTCTATGAGTCTTTCTGATATTACTATGGTCTCTTGTCCTGCAACCTTTCAAGATGGTGCTAGGGTTGCAAATGAGTTTTTCTCATCTGGAGATTATACTTGTATTGTTTGTATGTCTGATGTCGTTGCACTAGGCGTAATGGATAGTGCAAGAGCTAAAGGAATGAACATTCCTTCTGACATTTCTATTGTTGGTTTTGATGGTATATTTAGCACTTACTCATCTGGACTGTGTTTAACAACTGTTGTTCAGGATGCTGAGAAAAAAGGTATCATGAGTGCAGAGCTATTATTTAAAGTGCTTGATGGAGAAGAGGTAGAAAGCCATCAGAATTTTCCATTTGAGTTTAGAATTGGAAACACTCTCAAGGAGATTAATAAATGAATATAGACGGTGTAAGATCATCAGGTATATTGATGCACATTACAAGCCTTGATTCTGAGTTTGGAATTGGAGATCTTGGTCCTGCTGCATACCGTTTTGCTGATAAATTAAAAGAGACAGGTGCAAACCTTTGGCAGTTACTTCCTCTTGGTCCTACTGGGTATGGTAATAGTCCTTACTCTGCACGTTCAACCTTTGCAGGAAATGAACTATTAATTTCTCCAGAGCTTCTTTATGAAGATGGATACCTTGATGAAGGTGATTTAATTCATCCTGACTTTCCATCAAATAAGGTTAATTTTAATTTGGTAATTGCTTATAAGCTTCCTTTATTAAAGAAGGCTGCTAAAGCCTTTTTGGAAAAGAATTCAAGAAAGAAGAGCTATCAAGACTTCTTAAAAAGAGAAAGCTTTTGGCTAGAAGATTATGCTCTCTTTATGGTTTTGTATGAAAAGTACAACGATGCTCGTTGGTACAGTATTTGGGACGAGAAAGAGGGCTTTAGAGATCCTGCTACAATAAGCAAGCTAAAAAAGGAAAAGAGTGAAGAGATCAAAATTTGGTATGCACTTCAATATCTATTTGATGAGCAGCTAAATAGACTACATATTTATACAAAGAGTCTTGGCATTAAGACTATTGGTGATATCCCAATATTTGTTGGTGCTGACTCTGCAGATGCTTGGTCTCACCTAGACTTGCTTAAAACAGATGAGAAAGGGCATTATAGTGCAGTTTCTGGTGTACCACCAGATAACTTTAGTGCAACTGGTCAGCTTTGGGGTAACCCTGTTTACGACTGGAAAAAGCATGAGGAAACTAACTTTGAATGGTGGCTTGAAAGAATCAAGAGACTTCTTCATATGACAGATATTTTAAGAATTGACCACTTCAGAGGTTTAGATGCTTACTATGAAATTAAAGCTAATGCAAAAACAGCAGAACACGGTAAGTGGAAGAAGAGTCCTGGTAAGAAACTTTTTGAGGTAATCAAGAAAGAGTTAGGAGACCTTCCTATTATCGCAGAAGATCTTGGTTTAATGACTGATAGTGTTAAAAAGCTTAGAGATTCTAACGGTTTCCCTGGTATGAAGATTGCTATGTTTGGCTTCTCTCGTGATAAGAATGGTGTTTATAATCCATCAGATGATTTCTTACCAATGAACTATACAAGAGACTTTGTTGCTTATACAGGTACTCATGATAATGATACTACTCGTGGTTGGTTCGATAGTCTTGGTGAAGATGATAAGCACATGGTTAGAGAATATCTTGCTTGTGATGATAGGGAAGCTGTATGGGCACTAATTAGAGCAGTAATGTTCTCTAATGCTGATATAGCAATAATTCCAATGCAGGATATTTTGGAGCTAGGTAATGAAGCTAGAATGAACTATCCTTCAACTTGCAATGATAAAAACTGGAGTTGGAGAATGGAAAGTGGAGCTTTCGATGAATATCGAATTTCTAGGTTCAAGCATTTAGTTCGATTAACAGGTCGTGATGGTAAGACTGTTAGTCAAAGAGAAGATATTTAGTTTTTCCCCACCTTGTATATTACTTGGTGGGGGCTTTATCTAGATATGTTTAGACGCTATTTATTCATTGAAGCAAAAAAAGTGTGAACGCATAGTATGCCTGTAAATAAAACTACTTTTAGAAAAAGAGACAAAGAGAACAAAGTGTTGTCGAAATTACTTTTTCTGGATTTTCCGAGAAAAAATTGGTAGATTATAGATGAAAGTGCCCGCCAAGGTTAAGGTTTTCCTCCTCAAATCGGCGGGCCAGTTGCTTTATATGTCTTCAAAGAAATCTTTTTTTGAAAATAGATTTAATTATTGATGAACTAATCTTTCGAAGATAAACCGTAAAGAAATTACAAAAGGGGAATTAAATGCAACTTTGTGGTTTGCAAAAGTAAGTACCTTTCTCAACCTTCTTCAAAGTAGCACTTACCTTATTAGTTAGTGTGTTAATAAAATATGCACATTAATTAGTTGTAAAGTCAATAAAATGTTGACTCATATAGAGGTTCTTTACTATACTTAGACTGAAAGGAAAAGAATAAACTTAAAAGTAATCTTCCATTTGGAATGATGACTTTTAACCTGAAGGAGAGAGTATTATGTATGCGATGAATTTTGTCCAGGTTGGCTCAAATATCCAGAAAGAACTAGATGAAAGATCAATGACTCAACAGAGTCTTGCTGATGCACTTTCCATCTCAAAGCAGGTAATGAGCAAGATTATCAAAGGTGCAAAGGCAATCAATGTAAGCGAACTTGCAAAGATTGCTACTATACTAGGCACTACAACAGATTCTTTACTTACGATGAACATAGAAAGTGAACCTACAGAGAGCATGGCCTTTATGGGAACGATGCAGGATGAGAAAACCCGTGAAAAAGTGGAGATGCTCAGATCTGCTATTGATGAGATTCTGCTTTTGGAGGAACTTGCACGTGATTGAAATGAAAACACTGGAGTTGACGGAAGCAGAAGCCCTGAAAGTAAAAGACTATGCCGCCTCCAAGCTTGGCGTCTGTAGGAAAATGAATGATATCATAGGTACTCAGATTTTTCAGATACTTTCACTTCATGCCCGTGTCATCTATTATCCTTTGGGCAAAGAATCTGTTTGGGGATTTACCCGAATCAAGGGGGCAAGAGGAGGTGGCCAGAGTCAGAAGCCGTTTGTTGTAATCAATTCTTCTATCCCAATAGATTGTCAGGTATTTGCAGCGGCCCATGAGCTCTACCATATATGGGAAGATGACAAAGTTGATGTAGTGCCAGCCTATGTCATGGATGATGAGACAGGTGATCGTAATGAGTTGAAGGCAAACCGTTTTGCTGCAGAATTTCTTGTAGAAGAAGAACTTTTAATAAAAGAACTAAGAACTTACGGCATTGCCTCTGATAATGTTTCCTTAAAAGAAATATTGATTCTTTCTGAGCTGTTCTGTGTTCCTTATAGAACTATGGTCAAACGCCTTTTTGAAATTGGTTTTATCACAAAGACAGATAGAAATAGATTTCTTAATGCAAGTGAACAGGAAGTGATGATAGCAAGAAAACGATATGCACTTTCCATTCCTCAGGGAGATGAAAAGATTGCAATCGACAATCTTACGGAGTTAGCTGTAGATGCCTATGAAAACAAACGAATTACCTTCGAAAAGCTGGAATATCTTTTGGATATTAGTAACCTGAAACCGGTTGATGTTGGAATTTCAGAGAGCGAAAATAATCCTTTCCCTTCTGATGATGAACTGGATAAGATTATGGAGGAATAGGGGTGCTGGATAAAATCATCGTTGATGCAGATTTCTGTTTAAAACTTGGTGGAAGTGAAAAGTATAGATTTCTTTTTGAGATCCTACCCTTGATTGCACATGAAATCTATATGCATAGTCATGCTTTTGGCGAGGTACGTTATCCAGCAAGTGCATCAAAACAACTCTCAGACCTTATATCGAAAGGTAAGGTCAGAATAGTAGACCAAAGCACCTTATCGCCAGCTGATAGGGCAGTTTATGATATGTCTTTCCGAGCTCTCGAAAGAGTAATGATTAATCCGATCAAACCAAACAAAAATAGAGGAGAAGCTTGTTCTTTGGCATATGCAAAAGCTACTGGGATACCAATTTTTGCGACAGATGAGGCACATTTGCAGCCAATCATTGATTTAGTGTTGAATACGGGTATTGATGATATTACTTGTCTACGCATCAGAAATGTGGTTGAAATGATTCGAGATGGAAAGATTGATCTTTCAAGGAAATATGCGAAAGCATTATGGAGAATTGCATATAACAACAAGAACGTAACGAATGCCAATGATATCTTCGACAGGGAGATATGGCCTCTATAAAAGTAAAATCATAAACGATATTGGAAATTTTACCTTCTGTACCGTCATGATTTGATTTCTTGGCAATGCATTACTATTGCGTTTGAAAAATACAGTCTGTTGGTTCATTTGGTATGAGTAGTATTCAAAAGCTCAACGAAAATTTGATATTATTTATCAATTCTGCGTATATCTATATTGAGTAGAAGAATCATTGATGTTGCAATAGCTGAGAAATATAAAAATAATCTGCAGCCTAGTATTCTTTAGGCATCATCGATGCAACCCTGGATGACATCATGAATGGAGTTCAGACCTATCGTAAGACTAGACTTGTCAATGTCTTTGA
>NZ_JAXEGN010000229.1:0-8183 GCF_034103065.1 Bullifex sp.
TTTATTGTTGCATATGCAGGTGATATTATGACGATGCCTGGTCTTGCAAAGGTACCTGCTGCTAATAATATGGATATTACAGATAGTGGTGTTATTACAGGATTATTCTAAGTTGGAGGTACTTTATGGCATACATTAGATGTGATTTTAAGTCGTTAGTTCTTGATATGAGGACATCAATGATTATTTTCTTGCCAGATGAAAAGAAGGTAAGTGAGGCTCCTGTTGTATACCTTTTACATGGCCTTTCAGATAACGCAACTGCATGGTCTAGATGGTCAAATGTAGAACGTTATGCAATTGAGCATGGGGTTACTGTTGTAATGCCAGAGGTTCAAAGAAGCTTTTACACCGATATGTCTTTAGGTTTAGATTACTTTAAATTTGTTTCAGTTGAGTTAAGAGAAATTTGTCACCATTTCTTTAATACACCAACAGCTGCTAATAAAAGCTATGTAATGGGCCTTTCTATGGGTGGTTATGGTGCACTAAAGTGTGCTTTAACTTATCCAAAGAAGTTTGCAGGTTGTGCAGCTTTCTCTCCTGCTTGTGATATCGAATCATTGATGATTGATAATGTGAAGATGAATAAAAAGGAGATGAAGGCTATCTTTGGAGAAAAGCTTCAAAGTAAAGATAGTATCTTTAGCTTAGTAAAGAAGGTAAAGAATGCTCCTTTTATTTACTTAGCTTGTGGGGAAGAGGATTTTATTTTCTCTCATAGTGAGAAGCTTAATGCGGCACTTGAAGAAAAAGACCTTGATTACAAATATGAACACTGGAGTGGTATTCATGATTGGGCCTTTTGGGATGAGGCTGTAAAGAGAGCTTTTAATTTATATTTCTAAATTAAGTGAGAAAAATGGATTTTAAAGGTCCATTTTTCTTGTTTTAAGATAATTTTCCCTTCCTTTTTTTTACATCCTTGTTTATAAATAAGTATGTAGTGGAGGGGGAAATTAGTGATAAAACCTGTATTTATCAGCGAGTTTGAGAATATTGATAGTATAAGTAATAACGCAATTATCTTTAATGAAGATAACTTTTTAGATTATACATTTGATAGTACAGAAGATATTACTATATATGTAAAATCAAACGATGCAAAATCATTTTTATCTTTAGTTGATATCGACTCTTTAGACCCTGAATGTTTTTCAGAACTATCTAAGCTCACAGATTCCTTTATAAGATGTATGTCTATTAATAAGGTATTCTGTCCTCAGGGAATTGCGCTTTACAAAAAGAGTGAAAAGAAAAATGGTATTGTTCGTTACTGTAATAAGCACCAATGTAGAATTTGCCAAAATAAGTGCTTTGATGAAAATGGAAAAATCCCATATAAAGAAGTTGATTTCTCAAAACGTGTAAGATATAAGATAAAAAAGTAACTATTATTTATAATTCTTTTGTGGTAGCCTTAAGGTAAGGAGAAATTTTTATGGCCATTTTAGTTGCAGGTGGAGCAGGATATATCGGTTCACACACTTGTGTTGAATTGCTTAATGCCGGATATGATGTTGTCGTTGTTGATAACCTTGTTAATTCAAGTGCTAAGGCATTAGAGCGTGTTGAGCAAATTACAGGTAAAAGTGTTAAGTTTTACGAAGTTGATTTACTTGATAAATGTGCACTTGAAGAAGTTTTCAAAAAGGAGAAAATTGAAAGCGTAATTAACTTTGCTGGCTTAAAGGCTGTAGGTGAGTCAGTTCATAAGCCATTAGAGTACTACCATAATAATATTACTGGTACTTTAAATCTTTGTTTTGTTATGAGAGAGTTTGGTGTAAAGAACATTATCTTCTCTTCTTCAGCAACAGTATATGGAGACCCTGCTTTTGTTCCAATTACAGAGGATTGCCCAAAGGGTAAGATTACTAACCCGTATGGTCAGACAAAGAGTATGCTTGAGCAGGTATTAACAGATTTACATACTGCAGATCCTGAGTGGAATGTAGTCCTTCTTAGATACTTTAACCCAATTGGTGCTCATGCAAGTGGTTTAATTGGTGAAGATCCAAAGGGTATCCCAAATAACTTGGTTCCTTATATTGCTCAAGTTGCAATTGGTAAGCTTGAAGCTCTTGGGGTATTTGGTGATGACTATCCAACACACGATGGTACAGGCGTTAGAGACTATATTCATGTTGTAGATCTTGCTGTAGGACACGTAAAGGCTTTAAAGCGTTTTGAGTCAAATACTGGTGTTAGCATTTATAACTTAGGTACAGGTCATGGTTATTCTGTATTAGATGTATTACATGCTTATGAAAAGGCTTGTGGAAAGAGCTTAAAATATCAAATTAAACCTCGTCGTCCAGGTGATATTGCTACATGTTACTGCGATGCCACAAAGGCAAAAGAAGAACTTGGTTGGGTTGCTGAACGTGGTATTGAGGAAATGTGTGCTTCTTCATGGAAATGGCAGAGTATGAACCCAAACGGATATAACGATTAATTAAATAAATAACTTTGATAGCCACCTATGTTTTATAGGTGGTTCTTTCGTTTTTAAGTAAATTTTTATATTATAAAAAAATCTTAAAGTAGTAACCTTATCTTGTTATGATAGCAACAATTAAAAAATTAAAATTTTTTTTTAAACTACTTGATTAAGATTTTTTTCTTGTAGTATAAAATTTTTTTCATGAAAGAATTAGATGAACTTATCACAAGATTAGAGGATACAAGTCTAGGTAATCAACTTGAAGCAATCGCTTCCTATTATGATTCCATTGAACATGCTTTTGATGACTTTACTACTAAAGCACATATCTCTTGTCCTCATGACTGTGGTGAGTGCTGTAAAGGGTTTACCCCACCAGTTACATCATCTGAAGCCTTAATAATTGCGGCTTATACATACTTTGTTCAAGATAGAGATGTTAGTGCATTAATGAAATTCACAAAAGGAAATGTAGGTTGTCCTTTTGCTGATATGACTAGGGAAGGGGGGAAGTGTTCTATTTACAAAGTTAGACCTCTTCTTTGTCGTCTTTTTGGTGCTTCTGTAACTCGTACAAAAAGAGGCCTTGAATTTAGAAGATGTTCAAAATTAAAGGATTTATCCTTAATGCCAGAGTTATTAACAGAGGATGAAATGCCAGAAAATCCACCTATTATGGATCTCTTTGGACTTCATCTTGAAGGCTTGGAAGGAAATAGTGCTGAAACAGATACGATGCAAGATCAGGTTGAAAGAGCATTAAGTAAATTATTAATGATTATTTCTCTTCTACCTCTTCCTCCTGATGTTCCAAATGCCTCCTGATTATCAGATAAGCCCGAGTTATTTACCCTATAATTTTATCCTTTTAGCATTGTAATAAACTTTCTTGCTGCAATACTACTATGTTGTTCAATATCTTCAATTAATATGATTTCTCTTTTTGGTAAATCAAATTTATCTATTTTAATTTCATTTAGTAAGCCTTGCTTTATGTATGGCTCTGCTATTTCAATTGGTAGAAAGGCAACACCTGTATTTTTTAACAAAATTGAAATTATTTGTGGATAACTTGAAACACCAATAACTGGTTCCCATTCTAATCCTTTTTCACTAAAAAATTGTCGATGATAATCAGCGTTACCAAAATAGTCAGAAAAACCAATGATTGGTAAAGAAAAGAGTTTCTTTATTTTTATCGATTTTAATTCAGCGAATTTTCCTGTATTAGAGGTAACAAGTATTTCTTTATATTGTTTAACTAAAGTTTGTCTAAATCGAGTATTTTCTTTTATTGGTGAATCTACAATAGCAAAATCTATCAAACCTTGTTTTAAAATATCGACTGTTTTTTCACTCGTGTTATCAGAAATAGATATTTTGATATTAGGATATGATGTATTAAATTTTTTTATTACATTTGAAAGTACATAGTCTAAAGCCGTATAGGTTGAACCAATACAAACCATTCCTGATGACATATCATTTTCCGAAGAAAGTTCTGCTTCTGCAGCTCTTAATTCATTGTATGCAATAGCTACATGATTGTATAACCTTTCACCTTCTTCTGTAAGTTTAATACCTTTGTTTGTTCTAATCATTAATTTACAACCCATCTGTTCTTCTAATTTATTCATTAGTTTTGAAAGGTTAGGTTGGTTTGTATTTAGGAGCTTTGCAACTAAAGATAAATTGCGATATTTGGCTACATAATAAAATCTTCTATAGTAATCATAGTCAATATTCATTTTCTCTCCTAAAAAATTTTTGTTTTAATACGATAATTTTTTATAGATAATAATATACTTTTATCTATAATGTAAATCCTTTTAAAACAAAAAAATATTTAAAATCCAATTTTTTTGATTCTTAACTTGATATGTAAAAAAGGAATAATTATCAGTCAAAAATAGTATTTTACATAGAATTCTTGGTTTCTATATTATGAGCCCAAAATAATAAAAAATGTAGGAGATATGAGAAAATGAGTACAATGGCGATTTGTCTATTAATCTTCCTTGCAATGATTATCTTATTTTTCATCAAGAAGATTCCAATGGCTTATACTTGTATGGGTGTTATTGTTGCTTTATTTGTAACAGGTTGTGTCGATAAAAATACTGTTTTTGCAGGATTTGGTAATAACAACGTTGTTACAATGGCTTCTATGTTCATCGTTGCTGCAGGTTTGGCAAGAACACAGATGGTAAACCATCTTTCAAACCTTCTTTACAAAGTAAATGACGGTTCATTTACAAAGATTCTTGCGTCATATGCATTAGTTACAATGATTCTTGGACAGTTTGTTCCATCTTTAGCAGCATTATTTGCTATGGTATGTCCACTTGTTCAAAATATGTGTAAGAAGATGAACATTAGTCCTACAAAAATGCTTTATCCAATTGCTATTGTAACTGTTTCCTGTTCATTTATTATTGAGCCAATTGGTCCTTATGCTGCTTGGTTCGTAACTCAAAATGGTTATCTTGAATCATATGGATGGACCCAGAATGCACTAAGTATGTGGTCTGAAACACTTGTATTCCTCCCAACAGGTATTATCACATTCTTAGTTGCTATTTTTATTATTCCAAGATTTTTACCAGACAAGCCTGAGTTCCCAGTTACAACTCTCGAAGAAGCTGGACAACTTCAGAAGTTAGAACCACTTTCTCCTGTAAGAGAATTCTTAGGATATGGGGTTTTCATTGCTGTTGTAATTGGTCTTATGTGTGGTTTACCATCATGGGCTGTTACTCTTGCTGGTGCTGTAGTAATTGTTATCTCAGGTGTTTTAACAGAGAAAGAATCAATAACAGCTATGAATATGCCAATGGTACTTTTATATGCAGGTGTAACAGTACTTGGATCTGCATTAAGTACAACTGGTGCAGCAGAATATCTTGGTGAATTCATTAAACTAATTCTTGGTAATGTTACAAATAGTTATGTTATTGGTGCTGTTATTTTCTTAGCATCTTTCATCATGACATCTCTTTTGTACAATAAAGCAGTAACAACTGTATTAATCCCAATTATTGTTCTTTCATTAAGCAGTATGGGAATGGATCCAAGAGGATGTGTAATTCTTTGTTCACTTGCATCAATGTCTTCTCTCATTACACCACTTCCTAATCCTGTTATCCCAATGGCAATGCAGACTGGTGGTTATTCACAAAAGACAATTTTCAAGGTTGGTATGATTTCAGCAGCATTTAGATTTGTATTTGGTGTTGGAATTGCTATGACACTTTTCCCTGTAATGTGATTAAAAGGAGTAACTTATGGCACGTTTTACAAATAAAGTAGTAGCCATCACAGGTGGCGGCTCAGGAATGGGCAAAACAACATGTGTAATGTTTGCTAATGAAGGTGCAAAGGTCTGTGTTATTGATGTTAATGCAAAGGGCGCAGAAGAAACTGTAAATGAGATTAATGCTAAGGGTGGTGTTGCAAAAGCTTATGTAGCTGATATCACAAATGAAGTTAAAATGGCAGAAATCTTTAAAGATATTGTAGCGACATTTGGTTCTATTGATGTGTTATATAATAATGCTGGTATTAGTCCTGTTGGTACAGCTGTTACTACTTCTTTAGAAGAGTTTAGAAGAGTAATGAAAATTGATATGGAAGCAGTATTTATTGCTTGTCAAATTGTTATTCCTTACATGGAAAAACAAGGAGGAGGTGTTATTTTAAATACTGTTGGTACATATGGTTTACGCCCAACCCCAAACAAAATTGGATATTCTGCAGCAAAAGCAGCTGCATTAAGTTTAACAAGATCTATTGCTGTTGATTTTGCTAGAAGCAATATCCGATGTAACGCCATTTGTCCTGGTTTTGTTGATACTCCTCTAAATAAAGGATTTGAAGGCGAAGCTCGTGAGAGATTCCTTGATAAATATCAACCATCGTTATATAAGATCAAGGGTGAAGATATTGCTTTAACTGCTATGTGGCTTGCAAGTGATGAGGCACGTGCTATTACAGGTCAGCCTATTGTAGTTGATGGTGGTACTGAAGCTTGTCTATATTTTAACTATAAGAAACCTGCTGAAAATACAGCAAAATAAAAGATCAAAGGCGATCCTTAGTAACTCCTAGGGGTCGTCTATTTTTTGTGAGGTGAAAATGCAAAATTATATTATTAATTCAGGGTTTTATTGGGATGGCCTTTCTAAGAATGTCGTGAAAGATGTTGCTGTATATATTTCAAAAGGGAAAATTGCTGAAATTGGACCTTCCAGTGAGATTATTAGTAAGTACAAAGATTTACCTGTTTTAGGTGGTGAGGAAGTATTATTGCTTCCAGCTTTTACTGATGCGCATGATCATGGTAGAGGAGTTTCTCCTGTTGCTTTTGATGCATATGATAGAGCTTTAGAAATGTGGCTTCAAGATTTGAATAAATTACCATGTATTCCTCACTATGAAGCATGTTATTACGATGGATTACGTTTAGTTTCTACAGGAGTTGGAACTGTTCTTCATAGTCATAATCCAAATAGCTTTGCAAATATTAAACAAGAAATGGTTGATACTGCTCATGGCTATATGGATGCTGGAGTAAGAAGTATTTTATGTCCTTTATATTTGGATCAGAATAAAAGAATCTATTATAACCGTGAACAATTCTTAGATAGTTTACCTAAAGAAATTGGTGATCCTTTTAGAGCTGGTATTAAAGATAAGATTATGTCTATAGAGGAATATTTTAAGTTAGTAGAAGACATTTCTTATTGTTTGAAAGATGAAATTGCTTCAGGATGGACAGAAATTCAACTACATCCAAATGGTGGTCAGTGGTGCAGTGATGAAGCTTTATTAGCAATGAAGGATTATGCCTTATCGCATAATATGTATATCCATTTACACTTATTGGAAACAAAATACCAAAGAGAGTATGCAATGCGTACTTGGAATAAGAATTTCATTAAACATTATAATGATATTGGTTTCTTAGGACCATGGGTATCATTTGCTCATAGTGTTTACTTAGATGAAGAGGATTTTAATCTAGTTCGTCAAAGTGGGGCTAAATTAGTTAATAATCCTTCATCGAATCTTAGATTGAGAAGTGGTTCATTTGATATACATACTGCTCATAAACTAGGTGTTTCTTGTGGTATTGGCCTTGATGGTTGCGCATATGATGATGACCAAGATTATCTCAGAGAAATTCGTACAGCATGGCTTAATAACTCTAAATCAGGTGTAGATGGTGAAGTAGACTACATGAAGGTATTAGAGATGGCAACTGTAGGTGGCGCAAGTATTGACAATGCACGCTTATCTGAGGGTGTGATAAAAGAAGGGGCTAAAGCTGATTTAGTTTTAATAGATTCAGCAAAACTTTATAAACCATATGCTGATAGTTATGTTGACCCATTACGTTTGTTAGTTCAGAAAGCAACAAGAGATTATGTTTTGGCTACAGTTGTTGATGGAAAACTCGTATGGAGCAAAGATAGTTCTTTTAGTGAAAAAGAAGAGCAAGCAGCTATTAAACTCTCTAGTTCAATTAAAAGCTGGAGAGAGTCTCACCCTAGTAGAAGAGATAATGAAGAGTTAATTTCTTACGTTCATGATTTTTATAAGGATGTTAAATAGTGAAAAGTCAAATTAAAAAATCTGTATTCATTCCTACATTTATTTTTGTTTTAGGTGCAGGTATTATTGGATTAATTAATAACCAATTCCTAATTGATAACTTCAAAGCTGCTTTTGATTGGTC
>NZ_JAXEGN010000230.1:0-3269 GCF_034103065.1 Bullifex sp.
ATGATGCTAAATACAACTGATTGGGAGCCTTTTGCTAAGGAATGTAATGTAAGCTACGATGACTTAGCAACAATTGAAGGTGTAGTTGAGGTTTCTAAAAAGTATTACGAGTGGTCTAATGGTAAAGCCTTCTACGGTAGAGACTCTATGAGTAACTATTTTGTTATTGGCATGAAGCAGATGGGTGTTGATATTTTTGATGTCAAGGATGGAAACGTTACAATTAGAGCTGAAAAGGATAAGATTCGCCGTCTTTGGGATAATTACTATGTTCCATTTGTAAGTGGCTATTTTACTGCCTTAGGTAAGTTTAGATCAGATGATGTAAAAACAGGTGATATTCTATGTTATACAGGTTCAACATCATCATCAATGTATTTCCCTGATGAGGTAGTTTTAGATGATGGTAATAAGAAAATTGAATATGTTGTCCTACCTGCACCAATTATGAAAGCTGGAGAACGCTATGCAGTACAGCAGGGTGCTGGCATGGCAGTAACTAAATCAGATGTGAAGAGAGAATATGCTGCAACAGAATTCTTAAAGTGGTTTACAGCTAAAGAAAACAATTTAAGATTTGTTTGTGAATCTTCATATCTGCCTGTAAGAAAAGATGCCAACTCAATAGATTCTTTAGACTTAGTAATTAAAAATCAAAATTTAAATGTTAATGAAAAGGTTTATGATTGCTTGGTTTCTGTATTAAGCCAATCTGATAGTGTTAAATACTACACAACTAAGAGTTTTAACAATGGTTATCAAACGCGTAAGGTACTAGATTTTAATCTGTTTGATAAAGCAGTAGCAGATAAAAAAGCTATTGAAAGTCTTATTTCATCTGGCGTTTCTCGAGATGAAGCTTTAAGAAAATATATTAGTGATGAATCATTTGAAAGCTGGTATAAATCTTTCTGTGATAAACTTGAAACAACAGCCCATAAATAATTATTTAGAATAAGAGGTATTAGATGAAAAATAAGAATAGAAAGATTATATATTTATTACTAATACCTCTAATTTTTGTTGTAATCCTTCAAGGTTTACTACCTTTTTCTACACTTAATTTTTTAAAGACAAAAGAAACTTTAGCTCAGAATGCGGTTAACATAGATAGTTATCTAGTTGAAAACCGTAAGGTAGTTCTCGAGAATGCGATGCTAGATCAATGGAACGAGATATCTAGTGAATCGGTTTTCCTTGATAGTGCTTTAAAAGAGCTGTTGAAGGAAAATGATATTACCATCGAGGAGTTTCTAAATAATAAAATTATTCAGCGCAAATACGTTGAAAATATATTTGGAGAACTTTTAGATTATCTAAGAAGAGATAATACTTGTGGAGTATTTTTAATACTTGCTAATGATAAAGATATTGATAATGAAAATGATTACGTAGGTGTTTTTGTCAGGGACTCAGATCCTACAACAAGAACTCAAAGTGACTCTGACTTACTATTTGAGCGTGGTGATAAAACATTAGCAAGAAGCTCTGGAATTGCTTTAGATAGTTCTTGGAATACTATGTTCTCTTTCCTTGGAAATGGGGTAAGAGCAGCTGATGACTTTTTCTATAAGCCATATATTTTAGCAAAGAATAATCCAGAGGCCTTAATTACTGATTTAGCCTATTGGTCTCTTCCTTTCGTGCTTGAAGACCATAGAATGGATAACCATGAGATGATTACATACTCTATCCCTCTTTGTTTGGATGGAGAAGTCTATGGTATTTTAGGAAGTGAGGTCTCAACTGCATATATAGAAAACTCATACTTACAAGTAAGGGACTTAGACCGTAATTTAAATGCGGGCTATGCAATTGCACTTGATCTTGGCAATGATAGATATAAGATCATTTCTGGAAAAGGGCTTCTTTACAACAGTATTAGAAGAGATAATGAGATATTTAGCTTAGAGCAAACTAATTACAAAGATTTATTTAAAGTAAGTAATACTAATATTGGAAAACAAGGAATTTATTCCGCAAAGTCTAATTTTAAGCTCTACGGAGGAAAGGTGCCATATGATAACACCAATTGGGTGTTATGTGGGTTTGTAACAGAGGATTCAATTTTTGGCTTAGGTAACCAACTGTATCGTACGATACTTCTTGCAATTTTTATGTGTGCCCTAATAGGTGTAGCTGTCATGATTTTTGCGGTTCGCTATATTTCTCGACCAATCCTTCGCCTAATGGATTCTGTTCGTGGGGGAATGGAAGGCCTTATTAGCTTTAAGCCTTCCAATATTGTAGAAATTGATGAACTTCATGAAGTTGTGCAGAACTTAACTGAAACAGAAGCAAAAACAGAAAAGCAACTTATTGAGGAAAAAGAACGATATAGAATTGCCCTTGAGAGCTCTAATGATGAATTTTTTACCTATCGTGAAAAGAGTAAAACTCTTGAGATTGTAAATAGTAAAATCTACGATGGCTTATGGGATATTAATGAATTTTGGCAAAAAGCAATTGAACCTCGGGTTTCTTACAAAGAACAAATTGCGTTAATGGAGCAAATTCAAGGAGATAAAATTGAAGGTTCAATTGAAGTATGCTTCAAAAATGCTGATGGTGAACACTACATGGAAATCAACTGGAAGAGGGTTGTGGATAAAGCAAGTGGTGATAGAACAACTGTTGGTTATTTACGTGATATACATGAAGCTAAACTCAAGGAGCTTGAGCAACTAAAGCGCCAAACCCTTGATCCAGTAACACACTGTTATCGCTTAGAATATGGAAAGGGTTTATTGGAAAATGCAGATAGAAGTAATGGTGTATTAGCCATTATTGATATTTGTGATTTCTCATCTATTGTAAAAGATAATGGATTAATATTTGGAGACATACTTTTAAATGAACTTGCTCTGATTATTAAAACTATTTGTAGCGATGAAATCTTAATTCGCTCTGATTCTAATTCTTTTATTTTATGGCTTCCTCTTTCTTCTTCTATTGAAGCAAAGAGAGCACTTCACAGGATTGAAGAGGAGTTCTCTTCATTAATTCGGCCTGATGCATTAATTCTTAAGGTAAAAGCAGGCCTTGTAAATGCAAATAATGAGAGTGTAAAAGAGCTAATTGATAAAGCTAATTCTGCATTGATTGTTGCAAAGAGAAAGGGCTTTGATATTGAAGAGTGGAATAGCAATATTGGTGTGAGAGAAGCTTTCTTTGGTGAAATCTTATCACAAAATAATATTGATAATATGGGATTAGCATCTCTTCTTTTAAATCTATTTGATAGAACTAATTCTACTGCGGCAGCCCTT
>NZ_JAXEGN010000231.1:0-3364 GCF_034103065.1 Bullifex sp.
CCTGGATTGTTATCAATAACACTCTTATACCAATCACTTCGATAGAGAACTGCCGCAGCTAAGTGCTCCTTTAAGATAGCATCTGTGCTATCACTTCTATACCCTCTCTTAAATAAACCTTCACCAGAGAAATCAGAGTAAATAATAACCTTTTCTCCTTTAATATGGAGATGGAATGTTAAATCAGGATTATCTGTATCAACATTAGGTCGTTGATCATCAAAGTGTTCTCTAATTCTATCAACAATAGCATCTTTAACTCTTAATGAAGCAAAGTGAGAGTTTTTAATCCAATTACAAGCCTGTACAGTTTGTGTAAGCTGGAAGGTCTTACTTGGATCAATATACTCTTCCCAAGGTATTGTCTTGCACTTTTCGTAAAGTTCATCTGGGGAGGTAACTTTTTCATCAAAATAAAGAGCTTGTAGTACTCTTGAAGCTATTCTTGTTGTCAAACAAAAACGATATCCGACCTCTAAAGAGCCTGAAAATTGTACACCTGATGAAGTAGCTTTTACTCTATCAGCACCAGCTCTTTCAGCTTCTTTGGCAATTAAATCTGCCTGGTTTTGGCTACTTTGTGCAAAGTAAATCATTTCTTCTCCTTCTCAAAAAGCGCTTCCACTTCGCTTTTTGTAAAACTGTAAATACTGCCACAGTTAAAGCACTCGAGTTCTAGAGGGAAGGTACCTGCTAGAATCTCCTCTTTTTCCTTTTGTGGTAGTCTTGATAAGTATCCCTCAAAATGACCTCTTGAGCAAGGGCAAGAAAAGCCAATATGACTAGTCTCAAGTAACCTTGGTTCAAATTGAGCAAATTGAGTTGTTACATATGTAGAAATTTCATTTTTCTCACTAATAAATCTTCCTAGACTTGGTAAAGTCTTACAACGTTCTTGAAGCTTTTCCAATACTTCATCACTACAGCCTGGAAGTGCCTGAATGAATAAACCACCAGCCCCCATAATTCTTCCGTTATTATCGTAGTCGAGAGAAATATAAAATAGGGTAGGAGTTTGTTCACTTTCATTAAAGAATACTGCTAAATCCTTAGCAAGGTTTCCATATTGCATCATGCAGGTTCCACTAACAGGTTCTTTAGAGCCTTCAAGAATTCTTGAAATTGTAATAAATCCTGGACCATATAGTAGTGAGGTATCTAAAGATGTAAGTGGTTTATCAAGCTTTATTGGGTTTTCAAGCATGTAACCTCTAACAGCACCACAAGCCCAAGATTCAATGCTAATACCCTTAATAGGACCTCCACATTCAATTTGGAGCTGTATTCTATCATTACCCTTAACCATTGAAGTAAGGAGTAAACCTGCAATATATGCTTGACCTAAAACATAACTTTCAAGAAGTCCTGTTTTATGGTTAGCCCTCATTTGGTTAATTGTTTCAGTTGCACTAATTGCAGTAACTCTAACTTGCCCCTTAGAGAGCAAAAATACATCCCTTCCATCTTCTGGTAGGGATGCAATATGTTCTAATAATTCTTTATCAGTTATCTTTGTTTTAATCATATGAGCTTATTATTCTATAATCACATACTCTTTTGCAAGGCTTTCAAACTCAGACTGCTCAATAACTTCATCTGCAAGTAGCTTTTTAGCAATTTCATCAAGAGCCTTCCAATTCTTCTTAAGGTTATTAAGTACATATTGATAACGCTGGTTAATGATCTTTTCACTTTCCTCGTCTATGTATTTTTGAGTATCTTCAGAGTATTCTCTGCTTCCACCAACACCTTCAATTCCACTTTGACCTTTAGGGAGTGTTAAATTCTTAAAGCGCTCAGACATACCATATTCACAAATCATCTTTCTTACTTGGTCAGATGCTCTAGAAATATCGTTGCTTGCACCAGTAGAAATATCTCCAAAAGTTACTTCTTCTGCAGCTCTTCCTCCTAAGAGTACATCTATTGATCCTAAAAGTTCGTTTTCACTAAGTAAGAAGCGATCTTCTGTTGGATATTGGAGGGTATATCCTAAAGCACCAAAACCACGAGGAACAATAGAAATCTTACTAACAGGAGATGCGCCTTTAGTCATATATGCAGTTAATGCATGACCTGTTTCATGATAAGCAACACGCTTTCTCTCGCTATCATTCATTATTCTGCCTTTTCTCTCTAAGCCTGCAATAGACTTCTCAATTGCTTCTTCAAATTCAAGCTGTGAAATCTTTTCTTTATTTCTTCTAACAGCAATTAATGCAGCTTCATTACAAATATTAGCAAGATCAGCACCTGCTAAGCCTGCACAGCCTTGTGCAATCTTTCTTAAATCAACATCGCTATCGAGAATAAGCTTTTCGCTATGAATTTTTAAAATAGCAAGACGACCTTCCAAGTCTGGCTTATCAACTAATACTTGTCTATCAAATCTACCTGGTCTAAGTAGAGCTGGATCAAGAATTTCTGCTCTGTTTGTGGCTGCTAAGATAATTACACCACTGCGAGAATCAAAACCATCCATCTCAACAAGGAGCTGGTTGAGAGTTTGCTCTCTTTCATCGTTGCCACCTAGACTTGCAGATCTTTGCTTACCAATTGCATCGATTTCATCAATAAAGATGATACAAGGAGCTTTTTCTCTAGCTTGTTTAAATAAATCTCTTACACGAGCAGCACCTACACCAACGAACATCTCAACAAAGTCAGCACCACTCATTCTAAAGAATGGAACACCTGCTTCGCCTGCTACAGCCTTTGCTAATAGAGTTTTACCTGTTCCTGGAGGTCCTACTAAAAGTACACCTTTAGGGATTTTGGCACCAATTTTTGTATATTTCTCACCATTCTTTAAAAAGTCTACGACTTCAACTAATTCTGCTTTACTTTCTTCACATCCAGCAACATCTCTAAATCTTACACCGGTATCCCCTTCTGCTACAATTTTGCTCTTATTTTGGTTAAATGACATAACCCCTTGAGCTCCACCGTCTAAGCGTTTAGAAAGCATCCTCATTAATATGAAGAAAATAATTAATGGTAAGAATGTTGATAGCAAGCTTAACCAAATAGGGGTAGTTGCAGGAGCTGAAGCGTAGTATTGTACTCCTTTTTCATCTAGAAGAGGCACAAAAGTTGGGTCTTCAATTTTATATGTTTGATAAGCGAGTAGCATTGAAGTATCGATAGAATTTGGAAGTTGTCTAGTTTTTGCAAACTCTTCCAGTGTTGCTCGAGCTTCTTCCTTAGATATCGAATAACCAATGTATGTATTTTCATTGAATACTACTTGTTGAATTTTTCCTTCACTAACCATAGATTTAAAAGTTGAATACTCAATTTCTATAGGCTCCATATGACTTTTAAAGAGCATATTATTCATCAAAATGATTATTGCAATCATTAT
>NZ_JAXEGN010000232.1:0-8328 GCF_034103065.1 Bullifex sp.
AAAGAAACATACAAAGAAGAATTACCTCCGATTTGGATGATGGTAGAGCTGATGAGCTTGGGAGAACTATCCGTCTGGTATGACAAGCACTTAAAAGAATCTCTGAAGAAAAAGATTGCCAAGCATTTCGGCGTGTCTGCAAAAATCTACACATCCTGGATTAGAACCATTGCGTTAGTTCGAAACACCTGTGCCCATCAGGCTAGATTATGGAACAGGATTTTCACCATTTCTCTTATGGCACCTCAAAAGCTAGAAGACCAAAAGTATACAGAACTCTTTGCCGCTGCAGACGAAAATGCAAACCATAAGCGCCTATATAACATTCTTTTGATTATCGCTTATCTTCTGGCAAAGATAGATGAAACAGAGCAATCCTGCAATATTTTGAAGGAAATAGCCAAGCTTATAAAAAAGTATTCCATAAACTCCAAGCGAATAGGAATCCCAGAAAGTATCAATCTCGATGCAATCGAAATTACTCTTCATTAAATCCTGTCAAAAAATAGTATTTCGGTAGTAATTCCCATCGTCTGCGGTCACAATCTGCATAGTAAAGCTACGAACTGACGCAGTTTACTTATGGTCTTGAACCTCTAGATTCATCATTGCCATGGCACACGAAAAGTATCTTAATCACTGTTTTTTCCTCCTGGAATGCCGCAAAAGGCAGTAAATTGCCACAAAAGGCTTTCTCGATTTATACCCAACTATTCAACGATATATTTCGAAAAAGCCTTATATTATTAGGATTTTTTAATTAGTTATGTTCGGCCTTGACATCAACACAACAGTTTCAACATTAATTAAAAAAAATCTACAATACTGCTCCCATTAAATTAATATTCAACAAATGCAGAACAATGAGGTGGTATTATATTGCTATCACCATAAGGACCATATATCTTACCTTCATCAGTTATTGTGTATGGATAGGATCTATGGTTTACTATGATTTTTCCATTTTCAAATGGTACAATTTCAATATCACGCTCTAACTTAACATCTCGGCCCAATGCCATTTCAAAATACGGGCTTAAAGGACACTCTTTTAGAAGTGAAAGTGGATAAAGCTGATTATTTTTCTCTTTAAGAGGTACATGAGGAATAGCTTTTGATGCATAAGATAATCCATAGTCAAAACCAAGAGAAATTATTATTCCATCACCATATTTTCTCTTTACTACAGCATTCTTTCCATTAAGTGTGTATGAAGCAATTGCTTCTCCATCCTTAAAGGAACGATACATCGTTGTTGTTATTAATGCTTTTTCATTAAAGAGGACAGGAGAAGGTTCTACTTCCTCTGCTTTAATATCAAATACACATTCAGCAAGCTTACTTCCAGGAGAGTGAATTACTACTCCACCTTTTTTTACATATTCTCTAAGACCTTCTTCACCAGCTATATCACGTTCAAATGTGTACATACTATCTTCAGGTAAGATGAGAATTGGATAATCATCAGAGTACTTTAAGAAGCTTTTTAAATCAATAACATCTGTAGTTATAGTGTAATCAGAAAGAAGACGGTACCATCCTAGAGAATCAAGACGACGATCTTCCCCCTTCATTGAGTAATCCTCACAAAGTGCCATTTGAGATGGGAAAAGTAAAGCTACTTCACTCTTTAATCTTTTTCCTGTTAATGGAAGCACTTTATCGAGCCACTGATTTGCCACCTTTAAATCACATTTAAAGTAATCATCCATACGGTGCATAAGGCCTCCATCATCAAGCCCGCAAATACCATATGCATAATATCCACCTGCACCAGATGCTGCAATTGTTCCAATTATCTCTGATGGTGTTAGAGTTCTATAGATATCGTTATAGAGGTATCTACCAAAATATATACCTCCTAAAAAGTCACGATTTCTATTCATTACTCTCATCATGCTGTGATGATATGAAGTAACATATGCTTCACTATCGGTAGATGGAGTTACAGGAACTGAAATAAAGTGTGTAATATCTACATAATCTGAAAGATAGTATAAATCGATTCCCCTATTTGCTGTATCCCAAAGATCTGAGAGCATAGCACCTGCTATCTTTATTCCATCAAGAGTTAAGAAATATCCCCATTGAGTTAAGTCAGGAACTAATAATAGTTTAGGATCGACCTTATGAAGGCGCTCTTTCATATCTTTAAAGTAGAGAACAAGTTCAGTTCGCTGCCATCTTCTATTATCATAGCGCATGTGCTTCTCACACTCAGTGTGAGGAACACCTTCAAACCATAGTTCATGAATATCTAGTTCATCAAATGAAATGTAATTTGTTTCATAGGCACTATTTAATTCATCAATCGTTTTATAAATTGTTTTAAGATAAGAAACATAACGATCATTTCCATCTTTATCAAAGGATGGGGCAACAATTGGGTCCCACATTGAGACCATTACCTTACCATTTAGATTTTCACCCTCAACTACTGTTACGCCATCTCCATATAGTTTCATAAGGCCTCTTACATGCTCTGTCATTGAGTCCTTTGCCTTAGTAGACCAGTAGCGATACCACTTTCCATCAGAGCCATCTCTAGCTGTAATACTTTCCCCATAAATTGGAGGTGAAAACCTAATGTTAGGATAAAGATTATCCCCATTTAAGTATAAAGATAAAAACTCATAGCTTAGTCCTAGTTCCTTGCAAGTTTTCTCCATGTATTCCTGCATTCTAACGTAATCACTTGCAGGCTTTCCTTTAAAGCGCTGAGAAAAATCCTCCCAAGCTTTACTATCTAGTAAAACAGAGGTAAATCCCGTTTCTTTAAGTGATGAAAGAGTATTATATACGAAAGTTTCATCGTCAAAAGCTGGACGATAGAAGTTTCCAAACCAGATACTTTTAAAGCATCCATTTTTTGTTTTTATCATTTTCCCCTTACCCTTTTTATATAAGCACTAGGCTTTTCGTTATATACCCTTTGAAATACATCTGAAAATGTTCTTACATCAGGGTATCCAACTGCTTGAGCAACTTCAGTAACACTCATATCTGTACTAATCATCAATGAGACAGCATGCTTAAGACGCACATTTCTTAGGTAATCCTTAAAGTTTTCACCAGTATTCTTCTTAAAGTATGCAGAAAAATAATATGTATTCATTCCAACAAGATTTGCAATTTGCTTAAGACCAATTTGTTCCATATAGTGTTCTTCTATATACTCAAGTGCGACAAGATATTCCTTTGTCTTCTTTTGGCCTGCTAATTCGAGTAGTTGATGATGAATTGAAAATATTTCCTTTTTAAATAGCTCAGTGAGCTCAAGATAGCTCTTCACCTCTCTACCTTTTTCCATTAGAGCACTTAAATCAGGTTCTTCTATTATTAACTTTGAATCAGCAAGCTTATCTAATATTAGTCTTAAACAGTTACAAAAGCAGAAGACAACTTCATCTCTTCTACTTTCCCGTAAGCTTGCTACCTCTGTAATAAATGAAGACCAACAATCATTAATTCGTTCTTCATCAAGTGACAAAATTGCAGCAGATAGCATTTCTCGCCACTTCATAACTTCAACAGAAGAGGTAGCAACTTCCTTTTCAGGTATAAGATATTCAAAGAGAGAGAAGAATGAGGCATAGTAGGAACAGGAGTAAGCCTCACGACACTTAATTATCATATTCTCCATATCAAGTATGGAAGTAAACTCCTCACTTATTACAGAGCAGATTCTAACTGAATTCTTTCTATAAATCTCCTCTCCACACTCCTTCATATAAACAAGTGTTGATAATCTAGACATACCTGAAAAAAGGATAAAATCATCATCTGCGTTACGAAATACAAAACCTCGTCCAGATAGTTCAATCTTTGACCTTAGGCGCTCAAGAAAAGAAAAGGTTTTAAGCCTATCAAGGGAAGTTGATTCACTATCAGGTGCACCTGAACGAACCAATACATAAGGAGCTTTATGGTCACGAAAGAATGGAGCATATACAGGTACTCTACTCTCAGTATTTTCACTGCTAATACTTTCTGAAAAGCACTTTGCACGCGAAAGTGATTTCAAAAGTTCAGTTCTTACAACTGGCTTTACTAAGTAGTCTAATGCACCATGTAAAAGCGCAGAACGTACATAATCAAATTCTTGGAAGCCACTGATGAAAATAACCTCAGTTTTAAGATTATCAGCTTCAATGCGTTCTAGTAATTCAAGCCCACTAAAACCTGGCATTGAGATATCTAAAAGTGCAATATCTGGTTCTAAAGTTAAAATTCCCTCTAACGCACTCCTACCATCAAGATAAGATCCAACTATCTCAATTCCAAGACCTTTCCAATCCATTAAATGCTCAAGTCCTGCAAGGATGAATGGTTCATCATCTGCCATAATTAGTCTTATCATTTTAACTCATCTCCCTCATACTCTTTATCAGGAACTGTAATTGTAACTACTGTTCCAACATCAACTAGACTTTCAATATCAAGCCCAAAGCCCTCACCATAAATTAAGCGAAGTCTATCATAAACATTCTTAAGCCCAATACTCTTCCAGTTATATTCATCTCTGACCCCAGGCTCATCGCTTTTTAGTCTTATCCATAGTGCTTCAAGTTCCGAAGCATTCATACCAACACCATTATTCATAATTCTTATTAGGGCTTTAGTGCTTTTTCTTTCTACCTCAATAACAATACGGCCATATCCACCATTTGGTTTAATACCATGTATGTATGCATTTTCTACAATAGGTTGCAAAATAAGTTTTGGAACCTCTAACTTTGTTTCTGAAGCTGGAATTGATAAATCAATGTGACCACTAATTCTAGAATTAAGGAGGAAAATATACTTTTCAACTATATCAATTTCCTTAGATAGTGGAACAAAATCATTAACAGGTCCAATAAGATAGTGAATCTGCTCAGATAAAGATTCTATCATTAACGCAACCTTTTCATCGTTATTGCTAATTGCTGTCATTCTAATTACTTCTAATGTGTTATATAAGAAGTGAGGATAAATCTGGCTCTTTAATGCAGTACACTCTGCTTCCTTTTGACTAAGCTGAGAACGATATACCTTATCGACATATTCATTAAGAGAGAGAATCATCTCATTAAAGCGTTTTGAAAGCACCCCTATTTCATCTTCACTGTCTACAGGAAGGCAGATATCGAAATCACCTTTTTCAAGTCTCTTCATCTCCTTCATCATGCCATTAAGAGGCTTTGAGAGACGATTTGAAAGAACTACCATTCCTCCTACGAATAGGACTGCAGAAATAGCAAGTAGAACCCATGAGAAGGAGTAAAGGATACTTACAGATGAGAAAAGTGCGGAGTGAGTTACTATAATGTATGTACCCATATCATACCTATCATCGGTATCATAGAACATCATATCGCCTTTCTTTATAAGGGATGCAGGATCAAAAATCTTTCCCTCAAGACTTGGATCACTACTTATCCAGCACTTCTCATTAACCATAAAAACTATTGTTTCACCATTTGTAGGGGTGTATGATTCAGCGATTCGCCTTAAAGCCTCTATATCTACATCGATATAAAGTGTTCCTATATATTCGGGATTAACAATACTCCCGGTAGTATCAAAATAGTTTCTAGCAACAGTAAAGGTAGTTGCTATATTACCTGGGAAATAGTGGGTATCATGAGGAGGATATAACATTAAATTTTTAGAAGAAGAATCATATACATCTGTCATTATAATATCGTTAAATGATTGTTTATCTGATATATAGGTGTTAATACGGTCCACATGATAGTCACCATCTTCTGATATAAAATGAGTACCTTTAACCGAGCTATCAAAGTTAAGGATGTTATTTAAAAAGGCTTCGACATCTGATGTGTTTCCTCTATTAAGTACATCTTTAAATGCAGTTGAATAGAAGTTTTTTATACTAAAGACATTATCAGATGGTGTTGTATAGTAATATGTAAGCTTTGTAAGTGAATCATAGTTTTTAAAAGAATTCTCAAAACGATCTTCTAATGCAGAAACCATCTGAAGGTAATTACCACTCATAACGCGGGTAAATTGATTTTCCATCGCGGAGAAAAGTCCGATAACAACTAAAATCATCGGCAATAAGCCAAGGAGGATTGCAATGATTGTGAACCTCACAAATATTTTCTTTCTTACTTTGACCATCTCTTTCCTCCTTTTTATTAAGTTTAAACGAATTCGATTAATCCACGTGAAAAAAGTTCCAACTTAGAAAATAAATCCTCAAAAATTAAGTTTGGATAAAGCTTTGTATATACCCTTGTTATTAATTCTCCATCCAGCGTTTTATATCTCATGTCTTGTTCAATTGTCATTCTAGGAACATTCTCATAACAATATTGATGAGGATAAATTAGAACTCCAGGGGCAGGACTATCACCAAGGGTCCAAGCATCTCCACTTCTATATGCACCAGAAGGAAGCATATTCCAATCTATAATTCTGTTTAAAATAAGATCATGAACTGCACTTTTCCCTTTTAGCTTTGCATATAGATTAGAAATTGTAATTCCCATTGTTGAGTATACAGGACGAGGTATTTGCCATATATTTTGCAAAGAAGAAAACACTTCTCGTGCACTATTTACATCACGACTTAAGTTATACTCCCAGCCACCCTTTGGGTAGCCTTCACCTCCAATCCATATCAAAGTGAATTTATCCCATATTGTAGGGTTAAGGGATAATGCAATTTTCACATCGGTAAGTGCATCTAAAGCTAAGACATAGAGCTTTCTTTTATCATCTTTAAGAGCTTCTTCAACTATTAATTCAGCTCCCTTTGATGATGTACTGTTTATTCCAACTGCACCAGGAATTAAGATTTTGTTTGTATATTTAAGAGCAGATAGTATTCTCTTTCCTTCCAAAAAGCTTTTTTCCATAGAGCCTTCCTCTCCAAAATGAACGGCAACAATGCCCCTTACATCAAAAATAGGAGTAAGAAGACTCTGAATTACTGCAGCATGGTCATCAGCCTCATTGGCAATGTCACTGAGGATGATGACTCTAACTTCTTTTTCTATTTGGGTTGGATATGGAAGCAAAGCTTTCATTATCAACCCTTTGTTGCACCAGCAGTAACACCCTTTACGAAGTACTTTTGGAATGCAACGAAGATGATGATTGCAGGAATCATTGAAATTAATGTTCCAGCAAATACAATATCCCATCTAGCAGTAAACTGACCTACGAAGCCCGCGATTTCAACTGTAATAGTCTTAGCCTTTCCACTAGGAAGGACAAGGTAAGGCATTAGGTAATCGTTCCAAATATTGAGTCCGTTTAGAATAATCATAGATGCATTACATGGTCCAAGAAGAGGGAATGTGATGCGCCAGAAGATTTGGAATCTGTTATAACCATCAAGCATTGCTGCTTCTTCTAGCTCTAGAGGAACGCCCTTCAAGAATGAACAATAAAGAAGGGAACCAAAAGCAATTGAACCTGAAATATAAATCATGATAGGTCCAATGAAGTTTCCAAACATTCCGAACATCTTTAGTTCCTTGAAAAGTGGGAACATATAGAGGTGGAATGGAATCATCATACCAGAGATGAAGAAGGTGTAGAAAAATGATGATTTCTTTGAATGGTCACGTGTAATTGCAAATGCTGCCATTGGAACAACACAAATGATAAGAGCCTCAGATAAGACTGTTAAGAAAATTGTATTGATGATCGCACCTGCGAAATCACTCATTTGGAATAGATCTACGAAGTTCTTAAAATAAAGTGCTGTAGGAGGAGCTGCTGGGTTCTTAAGGATTTCACCATTACTCTTAAATGCACTCATAAGTGCAAACAGCACTGGATAAATCATGATGATTGCAATAACAGCAGTAAGGACTAATAGTGCCCATTCATATGGTTTATAGTTGTGTTTGACCTTTTCTTTCATCAGAGCTGTACCTCCCTTGATTTCAAGAATTTCTGTTGTGCGCCGTTTAGTATTAGGATGAGGAATAATAGTACAATTCCCACAGCAGTACCAAAGCCTTGGCGACCTTCATTAAATCCTACTTTGTAAAGTAGATATACAAGAGTTTCAGATGTAAAACCTGGTCCGCCATCTGTCATTACGTTAATTTGGTCAAAGATTTTAAGGCCATTGATAAGTGAAAGTGTAAAGTTTACTGTGAAAGCTCCACTGATAAGTGGCATTGTAATCTTTGTAAACTTCTGCCATGGACCTGCGCCATCGATTTGAGCAGCCTCTAATACATCAGCTGAAATACTCTGAAGTGATGCAAGATAGATAATCATGTAGTATCCAACACCCTTCCAAACAAGTACTACACCAATTGCAATGAGTGTAAAGCGTGTATCACCTAGCCAATCTTG
>NZ_JAXEGN010000233.1:0-3241 GCF_034103065.1 Bullifex sp.
TAGCATTGCCCAAAGGGTTCGAGTGTGAGCTTGAATTCCATCAGGAGCACTAATTAACAGTATTGCTGCATCTAAAACGTTTATAGTCCTTTCCATCTCAGAAACAAGATCAACATGTCCTGGAGTATCTAGAAGAGTAATTTTATCATTTACAATTGCATCCTTTGAAAAGATGGTAATACCACGTTTTCTTTCAATTATGTCAGTGTCTAGAAATGTATTTCTACTATCAACTCTTCCATATTTTCTAATTGCACCACTTTTGAAAAGTATTGCTTCTGAAAGTGTGGTTTTACCCGCGTCTACATGGGCAACTATTCCTGTAATTAAACTCATGTTTTTGATAATATCATATCAAAACTATTGTTTACACCAATGAGTGATTGTATTATTCACTTTATGAAAAAAACACTTATCATTGGTTCTTGTACAGTCGATATAACAGTTTCAATTTCTTCTCTACCTAACTCTGCAGAGTCTGTAAAATCTAATTCTCATATCTATAATCTTGGTGGATGTGCTTATAACGTTGCTAGGGTATTAAACTTATTAGATGTACCACATTTGCAATGTACTACTATTGGGAGTGGTATTTATGGTGAGTTCGTTTTAAAGGAGTTAGAGAAAGAGGGCATTAAGCCATTTCGTTTATCAAATGAACCTCATGGAGCTTGTATATGCCTTGTAGAGAATAATGGGGAGAGATCATTTATCGCTTACCATGGAATAGAATACTCCTTTGATAAATCATATTTAGATGGTGTTTGTTTATCTGATTTTGATAGTGTTTATGTATGTGGACTTGAAATAGAGGACGAAGGTGGAGACCAAATCATTTCTTTCTTAGAAGAAAATAGAAGCTTAAAGCTCTATTTTTCTCCAGGACCAAGATTAAGATTTATTGATAGTAATAAGCTTGATAGAATTTTCGCTCTTAATCCTATTATACACTTAAGCCAAAGTGAGCTATTTGAAATTACAAAGCTTGATAATTTTGATTTAGCTTTAAAGCGCCTTTATGAAAGAACACAAAATGATATCATTATTACCTTAGGAAGTAAGGGTGCAGTTGTATATATAGGAAAAGAGATAATATTTAAGGAAGCTTTTATTTCTAATGTAGTGGATACAACTGGAGCAGGAGACTGCCACATAGGTTCATATATTTCATATATCAAAAAGGGCTTTACTAAAGCTGATGCACTACAAAGAGCAAATTACTTAGCATCTAAGGTAGTGTCCCATGAAGGTCCAGCTTTAGTAAAAACAGATTTGTCAGAAGAATGTGATAACTGAATTAAGATTTCTTAGTAGTGCAACTACAGACCAAGCAGCGATATCACTTTTTTCTGACCAAATATCAACTACAGCTTTAAGTCCTTCAGTTTCAACTGTCAGCTTATGGTCATCGCCTGGGAAAGCAGGAACGCTAGTAATCATGGCAGTTGCTTTATCTGGACCAACTGTTGAAAGTGCAGTAGCAATTGCAACATTAACTTTTGTAGGTAATAGAGATATTGCTTCCTTTGTAGTACCTGTAAATACAGTTTCTTCTTTATTCGCTAATTCATCTTTGTACAATGGTGTGTTCTTAAGGGAATTTGGCCCCTTATGTGTGTGGATTCCTGCTTTAATTTCTTTCTTATTTACCTCTGCCATCAATGAGATAGTTGAAAGCACATCAAAACCACCAACAGCACCACTTGGGATGTAGATTTTAGCTTTTCCTTTTTCTGCTGCCTTAATACAGGTTTCTTTAAAATTTTGATCTGCAAATGCACCAATTGAAAGTGGAATAACACTAATTCCATTTAGTAGTGCATTAGGGGTAAATTCTTTTAACAGCTTAATTGAAGCTGTTTCAACTATAAAATCAGGCTTTAAAGCAATTAGTGATAAAATATCTCCACATACTGCTGCATCAACACCACTTAACAAAGCTGTTGCATCATCAACATTTCTTGAGAATGCTCCAATTAATTTATATCCATTTAATAAGCCATTTTTATATGCTTCGGCTACAATATTTCCAAGATGTCCACAACCAACAATTGCAAAAGTTTTCATACTTACTCCTTTTAAGTAATATGACATTTATTAATTTTTAGAGCAATTGGTATATAAGATTAGGTTTGATGTGTCAAATGCATTAAAAAATTATATTTTATATATGTAATTATCGGAATGATTCAAAACTAAGTCTTTGTGTTTATAATAAACAGAGTGTATCCTTAAAATATAATAATTTATGGGGATGAAGATGTACGAAAATATTGAGAAATATATCGATAAACTGATGACAAGTGCTCCTGATATGCCACTTTGGAATATTGAATCAATAAAGCAAGGTAAAAAACCAGCTTGGAACTATATTGATGGATGTATGACTACTTCTCTTTTAGAGATGTATAAGACAACTGGAGAAAAAAAATATCTTGATTTCGTTATCTCCTTTGTAAGTTACTATGTTCATGAGGATGGTTCTATTTTAGGTTATGAGCCAACTAAATACTCAACAGATGATGTTTGTGAAAGTAGAATTTTATTTGATCTTTATCATATAACTGGTAAAGAGAAATATTTAAAGGCAATTGATCTTACATTCTCTCAAGTTAAAAATCATCCAAGAACTAAAGAGGGTAACTTTATCCATAAAGCAATTTATCATGATCAAATTTGGCTTGATGGATTATTTATGATGCAACCATTTTATACTCGCTATCAAAGTGAGTTTGGTAAGAAGGATTACTCAGATATTGTTAAACAATTTTCTAATGTAAGAGCAATAATGTACGATGAAAAAGCAGGTCTTTATTACCATGGTTATGATAGCTCAAGAACTCTTTTCTGGGCTGATAAGAAAACTGGACTAAGTAAGAATTTCTGGCTCAGATCTATTGGTTGGTTCTTAGTTGGACTTGCTGATGTATATGGGTATATCGAAGAAGACCATGTAGAAGATAGAGCTGTAATAAAGGATATCTTTGTTCAGGCAGTTGAAGGCATAATGCGCTATCAAGATGAAAAGACTAAGATGTTCTATCAAGTACCAAATTTCCCTGGTAGAGATGGAAACTACATTGAAACCTCCGGTTCTGCAATGGTTTCATATGCACTATTGAAGGGTGCAAGACTTGGTATGTTAAGTAGTGATTATGCTCAAAAGGGTGCAGAAATCTTCAACGGTATTGTTGAAAACAAGATGAGTGCTGAAAATGGTGATTTAAACCTTAAAGATATT
>NZ_JAXEGN010000234.1:0-4045 GCF_034103065.1 Bullifex sp.
ATCATTCCTTTCACCGGACCCTACTTTCAGGGCTAGTGTTACAGGATTTGACTGGGAGATGGCAAGGCATTGGAAAAAGCCCGCATGGACTCCAGATGAGTATGCCGCTCACTTTGCCAATCCTCTGATTGAGAAGGTACGTAACCTTGATGGATATTACCCCATGGTACTGGACAATGGCGAAAAATCCATCCGAGTCACTGCCAAGCCGTTTGATGGTCTGGCGTATGACTTCCTTGGTTATCCAAGCAAGTACAGCCTTAAAGGCGATAAGCCTATGTACGTACTACTGGAAACCAGATCCTACTTCGAGCGAAGATACTTCGACATCGAAAAGGGATGTGTTCTCAGGGATGACGTAAAGGAACTGGAATGCACTGAAGTACAGTACCCGTTCTTCCCATACCATCCGGTTCTAACCGTTTCTTCTCTTTCATCTCCTTCTTGATTCTTTCTTTCCTTTCTCGTTATTTCTCGCACAAGAAAGAAAGCAAGAAAGAATGGGCTCCTTTTGGAGCTTTAATCATTACCCAGCTATAGGTAATCATTAAAGCCTCAAAAGGGGTTTTTGCTTTTAGGCTCCTTTTCTCCTTTTCTCCAACATTCTCTTTATTTCATCAGGATCAGTGACATACCGCATGTTAGGAGTTTCCCTGGTAATGGCAGGTGCATTCTCAGCAGCCTCCAGGGCAGAAAGAAACATCTCCGCTTCTTCATCTGTTTTTATTCTGACTGTATTGAAAATACTTGAGGTTGGCATGTCTTTACTTCTCCTCAATCCACTCCCTGACTTGTTCAGGGCTTACTTTCAGACATTCTGCAATGAACTCTGTTTTGTATCCATTTTGATTCAGCTTTAATGCAGCAAATTTATTCACGTTGTTTTCGCCAATCTGAATACCAATTTCAAGGCCTTCTTGAAAACCCATATACTCGATTGGATCCATCTTCTCTGCATTTATTCTCAAGAGATCATTTTTTGACAGAGTGGTGTCACAATCATTCTCTTCAATCACTTCTTTGACGAACTCTTCATATGACATGTACTCGCCATTGCCATTGGCTACATTCATAGCCTCTTCCAACATAGCCTCCACTGCAGGTCTTACCTTGGTCTGGCGGATACGGAATTCATCAAGAAGTTCATATCCACTATAACCTTCATCGATAAGTTCTTTCAGAATCTGCTCTGCGAATTCTCCACTTGGAGTTTGTCTTTTATTCCTCAAATCTTCAATAGCTTCTTCTAAAGGACGTGTCTTTCCATTTGCCTGATCTTCCAGTCCCTTCTCCATAAGTTTTCTTATCTCCTCGTGGTCTGTCAGGATGTGAGATTCTCCTCTTTCCTTCTTCTCATAAGGAGCATCGGCGGCTTCATCAAGTGCATTAATGAACGCTTCTGCTTTCTTGGGATCGGTTATCTTTACATTTGTGAAAATACTTGAGGTTGGCATTGGGTTTTCCTGCCTTTCAGCAAAATACATACATTTACATTAGAAACCAAGGTTAATCTTTCTTTCTCAGATAGTATCCGCCTGATTTTTTAGAACCAATATGTTCTACATAATTAACAAGATTACGCTTTAATGCATTCTTTACTTTGTCTCTGTTCACAGCTGAATTTATCGCGTTTATCCTATCTGTGATGGCAACAGTATTCATACCTGGATTTTCTTTCACAGCTTTCAGGATTTCCAAATCCAAATCACTTAATGGGTCTTTTATTGGGTCGCTTAATGGGTCTTTTATTGGGTCATTCCGATAATAATTCACGTTCGGCAGTGTCACGATAAAGAAATTCTCACTTGCCCTGAATTCCGGCTTGACCTCATAAGCCTCATAACTCTGAAGTGTTCTCGGTATACCGGTACCAAAGTTTTCAATCAGATGGAGTTTATCAAAGACATTGACAAGTCTCGGATTACGATAAGTCTGAACTCCATTCATGATGTCATCCATGGTTGCATTGAAGATTCCACCAGGGCTGGATATCTTTGCCTTATCAGGGAAAAACTCTATCTTGATGTTGGAATGGATGAAATAGTTGGCGTGGCAGAATGCATTCAGAACCATTTCTCTAATTGATGCTCCGGGATATGATTTAGTTTCTTTCCTCTTAAAAGAACTGCCATCAATGACTACCTTCACATCATTCAGGCGTTCTGTCTGTTCCTCAACATCAGAAAGAATCTTAATCAGAGACCCTTTGAAGCTTTTCTTTATCCTGAAGTTCATTTCTGAATCATATTCAGCAAGCTTGACGACAATGTCGGACTGATCAGAGAGTAGAAAAGCAAGATTTGTATACTCTCCTGATCTTGATTTCATGCCAAATGTATTCATCATTCTGGTTGTAAGCTTCATTTCGTTATCTTCAAGTATCCTTGAAAAAGCCTTGAACGTCAGATCCTGTTCACCAGAGATATCTTCTTCATAGCTGTATCTCCGTGTTTCCATAATCATTTTGAGTATCTCATCATCACTTGCCCTACGCTTACTTCTTCCTACACGAATATAGACACCGCTTGGTTTTGGACCTTTATCTCTCAAGTAATAAGGTTTTGAAGTACCTTTTGACACTTGAATCTCCAAAACGTCATCTTCATTGAAGAAGAAGTTTATCAGACCTGCAGGTTTAGGAAAAAAGGCATCCTGAACCCAGTTCCCAAGTTTAAGATCTATATCATCTTTTATATTGGAATCTTTAAAGCCAATGACAGTACCGTCATCTTCGACTCCGACAAATATTGTTCCTCCGACACTGTTGAGAAAAGCTACAATTTCGCTTTTCACTTCATCTATAAGCTCTCTCTTTAATTCTGTTTTTTCATCTTCAAAATAACTTCTCATTTAGGTCACCTTCAAAATTTATTATAACTTATCTGACCCAATAAAAACATATTAAAGAATGTGCAATCTCACTTTCTTTCCCTCTTTTTCCGCCTTCAGGCCGGTATTATTACAGTGCGTAATAACTTGCTCTTACACACTGTAATAATTTTTCTATATGAGTGTACTTGTAAATACACACTTTAAGACGGATGGAAGAATAAATAGGGACTAATGCCTACACATATGCATCCTAATATTATTCATGTCCCACGGAATCCTGAGGGACTATCAAACTTTCTACAATTATGGTTTATCTCCATCATTTTTACTCTAAATGATGGAGATTATAGCAGGTTTGATAGAGATAATTTACATCAGTTATGATTATAATTTAATGCTTATTCTTTACTTATTTTTTGACCACTAAACTATTTAATTTATAAGCATCACTTGAATTAGTCACATAATTAGCATGGTTATTACTATAACCAAAAGATGAAGATTATCACCATCCACATATTCTATGTTTTGGTTCATATCCGTCATCATATCCAGAACCATTACATGATATAAAATCAAAACCGTTTAATTCGCTCCAATATTTCAAATTACTCTCAAGATTACCAGCATAATCCTCAACAGTAGGCTGATAGTATTCTTCACACGTACAGTACCATTCAAAATCATGATCAAGATACTTAATAAGTCTTTTACAAAAGAGTTCATCAATCTCTTCTTTTGTAGCAAACGAGTTTGAAGCCAGCAGAGCAATTAAATCTTTATCGTCAGCAATAGAATCTGTTGGTTTTAGGATTATGTGAGCATAATAATGACAATTTACAGTACCATTACCTTCATCCCATACGGCAAAACCTTCCCAATCACAGATAAATTCTCCATTTAAAAACTGTGTAAGTCCCTCTCCATCCCTCTTTCTCCATTCATTTCTGTTTTCCTTTGAATAAAGTGCTCTTAGAATAGAGGATAACCTATCAGACATAGTCTCATTAAGACTACATTCTGTCTGAATCAAACTAGAAAGCAATTTTTCATCAGTAAAAGGAATAAGGCTACTTACAAAAACACTTAATAGTGCTGTAGCAGTTCTTTGATCAGAAGCTCCAGATTTCAAAAGCTTTTCATATACCTCAAAAGGCTTAGTTGTGATGTATTTTGGACCATTTTGATTAATAATATCTTTTAATACCTTTAC
>NZ_JAXEGN010000235.1:0-2317 GCF_034103065.1 Bullifex sp.
GTTCTAATTGCAGTCAAATTCTAATTAAAGGAGGGCTTACATATGGCTAAGCTCGATGGTTTCGACAGGATAATAGGAATGGACTTGTCGAAGAGGACATTCAAAGCATGTGTACTTACACGAGAAAAGAACTTTGAAGACAGAAATATTATTTCAGGTACTATGGACGCAAAGGGAAGGCAAAGATTTATCGCAACCTTGGGAGCGAAGGATATCGTTGCTATTGAAGGAGGTACTAGTTCTAACAACTTTGCAAGAGAGCTCGAGATGATAGCAGGAAAGGTATATCTGCTAAATCCTGGAAAACTTCACATTATTTTCCAGTCTCAGAGAAAAACAGACAAGATTGATGCTGTAAAGATTTCACATTATATAAGAGATACCCATGAAGAGAGTATCTGCTTAATGAATATTCCAACAAAGTGTGAATCAGAGATAAGACAAATTGTCAATTCCTACAATTTTGCCAAGAAGCAAAGAACACAACTAATAAACAAGCTGCACTCAATATTTAATATGAATGGAGTACCTGAAGTAAAGAAATCTGATCTTGAAAAGAATGAATCAAGGGTATTTATTATTGCAGAAAGACTTGATGACTTAGCTTGTCTGGATGCAACTATGGTTGAAGAATTAATTACATCGGTAGAGCTAAAGATTGAGAAGTATATGGATATCATGAGAAATTTCATTTTAGCTAATTCTGAAGTAGCTCTTCCATGGTTATCACTTCCTGGAGTTGGACTAATATCATGTACATCAATACTTGCATACATAGGTGATGGCAGCAGATTTTACACTCCAAAGCAATTGAGAAATTATGTAGGTCTGGTTCCTAGGATTGATCAGTCTGGAGATCACAATTGGCAGGGTGGTACTTCCTCATTTGGTTGTATGCCAGTAAGAAGAAATATCATGCAATGTGCATGGTCTCTTGATCATTTGAAAAGTAATTGTATTCTGAAAGATGAATGGGACAAAATGGTTAATAGAGGAAAGAGAAAGAGTAAGATAGCAATTCATGTTGCAAATAAAATTCTCTCAATAGGCTGGAGCCTACAGAGAAGCAAGAAACTCTATGCAGGATTTGGTGATTATACAAATCTTAAAAAGAAGCTAAAGAGAGAAAAACTAGAGGGCATCGATACAAGCAGCTTCATAGAACTTGCATAATGCCCATCTGAGTTTAAATAACATAATCTAAACTCAGACTACATCTGTATTATCTTTTTTTCAACCCTAATATTTAGGGTGTGTCGTTATATCTTTTCATGATTAATATTTTTATAACTCAAACAGAAGAATTATGCTTAATTTTGATAGTTATACAAATATTATTAATTTAGGTATTGACAACTGAGGACAAATAAAAAATCATAATGTGAGAATAACAAATATAAATATCATAAGAGATTAATGCCAGTAAAAGTATTAAATAAGATATAAAAGCGTATATGGATTCATCGCCCTTTTGTGGCGAATTAAAGGTTTTAAATTAATTTGTAAGAATCTCTGTTCTATTAAGCAGCTTTTTTAGGCTTGTTATTTGAATTGCATGCTTTATTTTTTTAGAGTTAGTAATAAAACAGCAAGTTTTAAATCGAATATTGTCTTTTTACCTCTTGAATAAAGTTTAGGAGCAAGAAGACAATCTTTTAATTCGCTATTCTCTTTTTCAACTTTAAGTTTTATCATGAAGATACCTTTTTGAATGAGAGTTATTACGATGTAGTGGGTGTAGGTAACTCTCATATTTTTTTACTCTTTAATTTCTAAATATTTGACTAGTTCTTAGTCATATTATTGGTTATCTATCTTCATTTATTTTGATTATTTTGACTAGATTATTTCTATATAAAATAACTATCTACAATCAAAACTGAAAAGTAAAGGTTAAAGTGCTGTGTAATTTTGAGTATTATCCATAATAGCTTTATTCAACGTACAAAGGTTAAATTAGCAGAGGAGTAATAATATATGAATTATGTATCGAGATATGGATTGGAGTTTAACCATTTTATTAAGAACTCAAAAAAAATACTATATGAGAACAACAACTATAAAGAAGTTAAAGTAAGACTAGATTATCTTTTACAAACAAAAGGTATAGGTTTAATTACAGGAGACCCTGGCTGTGGTAAAACTACTATTGTCCGTAATTATACTAATAATTTAAACCAGAATGCATACAAGATTATTTATCTACCATTGTCTACATTGACTGTATTAGAGGCTTATAAACAGCTTGCTATTGCTTTTAATATTGAACCATTTCATAGAAAGTATGAGAATTTTGCTGCAATTCAAGATGCTATTA
>NZ_JAXEGN010000236.1:0-3382 GCF_034103065.1 Bullifex sp.
TCCTTCAAGATAGAAAGATTACTCGTTTAGGTGGTACTACTCCTATGCCTATTAATGCAAGAATTGTTGCTGCTACAAATAAAAATCTTGAAGAAATGGTTCAAAAAGGAACCTTTAGAGAGGATTTATTCTATCGTTTAAATGTTGTTAGAATTGTTATACCTCCACTAAGAGATAGAAGTGATGATATCCCTCTTCTTGCTGCTTCAATTATTGCTCGCTACAACCGTTCTATGGGTTCAAAGATTGAAGGTTTTTCACCTGAAGCATTAGAAGCTCTAAAGAAACATAACTTCTATGGTAATGTTAGAGAGCTTGAAAATGTGCTAGAGCGTGCTATGATCTTTGCAGAGCAAAGCGTTATTACACTTTCTGATTTAGATTTGCGTTCTTCAGTTAGTCGTCCTGATGTTCAAGCAAAGCAAAAGGAAGTTTTACAAGAAGCTGTAAGTTTAAAGGAAATTGAAAGACAAGCAATTTCAAGAGCCCTTCAAAGATGGGAAGGAAATAGAACCCATGCAGCTGAAGAGCTTGGTATTTCTAGAAGAACACTTATTAGTAAAATTAGCGAATATGGCTTGGAGTGATAGATAATACACTTCCATCCATATTGGTGGGAAAAATATTGAATAAGCTTAGAATTGTTGGTGCGATATCAACGCTATTACACTCCTTTAGCTCGGTCTCATAATTTGAAATTATTAGCGGGCTAAATGGAGCTTTTTCTGGTAAAAATCCATGTGATGAGTGGTTATCTATAGCTTCTTTATAAAGAATATCACCATGGGTAAAGGTGTAGTTATCTGAGCTTGTTAGGGCAAGTGAGAAGTCTCCAGCGAGGTTATATTTCTCATTTGCTTCAGCTTCAGTTAATACACTTTCAATTGGATATTTTTCCTTTAACTTTAAGAAGATATCCTTAGCTTTATTTGCATTAATATCTGTTTTAATAAAAGCCATGTAGGAGTAATCATATACTTTAAATTGGCTATCAAGCTTTTCATCCTTTAAAGCCTTTTCAAGTGAAAAGTAATAATTAAAGTTTCTATGTCCATGATCACCTAGGATAATAACTGTTGTATCCTTAGATAATGAAGATAAAATTTCTCCTAGTTTTTCATCAATAAAATTAATTGCATGTAGGTTCTTTTCACTCTCTGCACCATTTTTATGCCTTTGATGGTCTAAGTATGAAAGGTGTACCATGCCAAAATCGATGTCGTTTTCTTTCATTATTGAAGAAAAACATTTGGATGCGAAGTTATCCATTCCCGGTGTTCTCATCCAGTCTAATAGCTCTTTAAAACGTTCAAAGTAAGAATAACCTAATTTACTAGATGAAGACTTGAAAAGATTTGATGGGTCAATATTAGGAGCTTTCTCCCATATTTCAGGGACTAAGTAATCAATGTCTGCATTTCCCGTTACAGGAAAGCAGACAGATGCAGTTTTGAAACCACTCTTTTTAAGATAGTCTGTTAAAAAAGGAACTTTAACAGCTCTTTTATACCAATTCCAATCACCATTTTCTTTTGTGTTGCTGATGATGCCGGTTTTATTGGGATAGCATCCTGTCATAATAGATGTATGACATACATAAGTATGGGTTGGAAATACTGGACAAATTTTGTTAATTACGGCTGAGTGCGATAGTAGAGAGCCAAAGTTTTTCAATTTAGAAAAATACTTTAAGTCATCATAGATAAGAGCATCTATAGATATTAATACAACTTTCATCTATCACACCATAGTCTTAGAACTGCCAAGAGTTGTATTCAAATGGAGCTACATCACTTTCATCAGTATCATTAGCTTCATTTTTGCAGTACTCGAGATAGTCATTATAAATCTTTTTAATATCTTCACCTTCAAGCTGTGGAATAACACGGCTAGCTTCAGTTAAGAAGTGTAGTTCATCACGTCCCATTTCACGACCTTTTTTAGTGTGAAGGTCATAGGCATAATCAGGAACCTCAACACCACGACCATGCTTGAAATCTTTAATCAACATGTTCTTTACATTATCGCTACTTCTTTCCTTTTTCTGTCGGCAAAGGAAACGGATTGCATGTACAAAGAACATTGGTCTATCACCATCGTTGTAAAGATATTCTTTTCTAATGCAGTTTAATGTGTAGATAAGATTAGGAGCTTCAACACAGCCAAAACCAATATCCTCAACACTAATAGCCATTAATCTTCTCCAAAGCTTATCTTCAAACTGTGGAGATGTAATATACATTTCATAAGCAGCTGCAAGAGCATTGTGCTCTAAGCCTCTTCTAATTGATTTTTGGAGCATAGAAATAATTTCATCTCCACTAAATCCATTACGAGTTGTTACACTTGCCCATGGATCATAAGACATAAATTCACTCATTTTATTATCCTTTGATGCCTGATGAAGAAACACCGGCAACGAAATATTTCTGTGTTACGATAAAGAGGATGATTACAGGTACAATTGCCATTGATGCACCAGCTAGCTGCATAGGAATATTTGCACCACCTCTTTCTTGGAAGAACTTTAAAGCTGGTGTAATTAACTGCTTTGAAATTGAGTTAATAAACAAGTATGGATCAATAAAGTTATTCCAAATATTGATAAAGCTGAATAGTACAGCTGTTGCAATTGAAGCTCCTGAAAGTGGAATAAAGATTTGCATCATTATTCTTAAATTTGAAGCTCCGTCAATTCTTGCTGCTTCAATAAAGTCCTCTGGTACAGAAGAGAAGAATTCTGTTAATAACATTAAGTAGAATACTTCACTTACTTCAGGAAGAATAATTACCCAAATGGAATCAAGGAGATGAATTTGTTTAAAATACAAATATCTTGGAACCATTGTTGTTTCTCCTGGTACCATCATTGTTGCAACAAGGAAAGCCCAAATAAGTGTTCTACCTTTAAACTTCATTCTAGAAAAGGCAAAGGCTGCAGGAATTGTTACAGCTAAGCGTAGAATGATAGTAACTGTCACAGTAACAATAGTATTTGAGTACCAATTGAAGAAGTTTTCATTACCTAAAACTGTTTTATAGTTTTTTATTGTAGGCTGTACGGACGCAAAAATAGGTTTATAAGCATCACCACTTGTTCTAAATGATATTACTATCATCATGATAAATGGAAAAAGCGATAGAATACCTAGAGCCCACATAATAATTGCAAATAAATTAAGTGGTTCTTTTTGTTTAATCATTTTCCCCATACATCCCTCACTTTGTTTAGAGCTGTATTTATTGCAACTATCATGATAGTGAGCAATACACCTTCTGCAGAGGCAATACTAAACTTCATATAAGTAAATGCGTCTTCATAGATTTGATATGAAAGCGTTCTTGTTGATGTGCCTGGACCACCTGCGGTGAGACCTACAAT
>NZ_JAXEGN010000237.1:0-2592 GCF_034103065.1 Bullifex sp.
TGATCATACTCCACTTGGTAATTCATCAAGCTCGAGTAAAGAATCTTCATCAAACACAAATAATACAAGTAGTACTTTCAGTCAACAACAGGCACTACGGTCTGCTGAAACATACCTAAAATATTCTGCCTTTTCAAAAAAGGGCTTGATCAATCAATTAGAGTTTGAAGGATTTTCAAATTCAGATGCGACTTACGCAGCAGAGCACTGTGGTGCAGATTGGAACGAACAAGCTTTTAAGTGTGCACAATCATATCTATTGTATTCTTCTTTTTCATACAAAGGTCTTGTGGACCAACTAAAATTTGAGGGATTTACTTCATCCCAAGCAGAATATGGCGCTTCAAAAGCATATAAGTAATATTCCAAAAAGTGCCTAAGTTATATATTGTGACTGCTTAGGCACTTAATGGCATTGAATATTATCATTTAAGGGTAAGCTATTAGAATAACCGATTTTTCATATGATAGAAGTATATTAAAAACGGATTGAAATATTCATTACTCGATATCATTAGAGAGCAATTCCCCTACTTAGGCTTGTAATAAATCTAGCTGGTATTGGTCTTTTTAATTTCCAAACAATACTCATAGGCTTTGAACCTTCATGCTGAACATACTCTGCAGATCCAAGCAATGTAAAAGGAACAGCACCATATTTGTCATTTTTCTTTTCTCTTACAAAAAGAAGAATATTACTACCCATGCTTTTATGATTGATATAACGTTGTCCCATAGGACTACTATCAGATGTAGTACTTTGACTCTGCCAGTGGAATAAGGATGAGTTTATTGCATAATCTTCATATCGAGTTGATGGAGTAAATTCTTTTTCTGATTTATTTAAGGTAATTAAGAAAATATCTGTTTTCTTATCTTTTATATACAACACTCCTTGTCTCATTGAATCAATATTATAATACCCCAAGCCCGCTAATATCTGGTCACGAGTATAAGTACAATAAGCATCCAAAGGATTAACTGAATTAATATCAACAGGATAATCAATAAAGCTAATATTCTTTAGATTAAGCTTAAATAATTCAATTAATTCCTTTTTAATTAATGGAGAAGCTTCTACTTCTTTAAGTGTTTTAATTCTTGTATATCCAGTCTTTTCAGCATTTACATGAATAGTAAACCTAAACATATCTAGGATAGCTAAATCCTCTGCAGAATAAGACTGCTCATCAAAGCTAATACCTGATTCTAAAATTCTTATCATTGTTTTTAAGAATCGTTGAGAATCAACAGTTGCGAACTTTGGGAAAGCAGTTTTCATTGCGTTATCAAGAATTTCATCATTATTTTTCAATACACCAGCTTGAATACAAAGTTTATAGAAACTATCAACCTTATAAAGGTCCCGAATGTTAACCTGAGAATAGTCAATAAATTTCTCCAAGGTTATCTGCTTTTCAATTTCAGCAAATTCTTTTATTAAGTTAATTATTTTTTGTCTTTCGCCTAAAGCAGCACTTATGGTGTTGAGAATTATTTCTTTAGATACTTTATCTAGTTCAATATAGCATCCCTTTGGAACACGAGAGAAATCCTCTTTAATCTCATATTTTATTTCACTAGGCTTAACACCTCCAATTGATGCAAGCTTTTCAGCAAATTTGTAGTTTTTATTTGCCTGCCCAATGAAATCAAAAACTGTCAAAAATTCCTTACCTTCACTTATTCTTAATCCGCGTCCAAGCTGCTGTAAGAATACAGTTAAGGATTCAGTAGGACGAAGGAACATTATTGTATCAATACAAGGAATATCAACACCTTCGTTGTATAAATCTACAACAAATATAAAGTTTATTTTTCCTTCCTTTAATTTGCCAATAGCTGATTTTCTATCATCAGGAGATGAATTAGAATCAAGATTAATAGCTTTCAAGCCATTCAAACAAAAGAAATCTGCCATAAATTTAGCATGAGCTTGTGAAACACAGAATCCTATGCAATGTATAGTAGAAAGATCATTAATATATTTTTCGAGAGTATTAATTATTAACGTAGCTCTCTTTTGTGCAACTATTACATCTAACGCATAAATCTTTTCAAGTTCTTCAGTATCATATCCGCTTCTTGTCCATTTTAATGTAGACAGGTCTGTACCATCACTAACACCAAAATAATGGAAAGGACATAGCAGCTGTCTATCAATTGCTTCACCAAGACGTATTTCAGCAGCAAAATGCTGACCATCGAAGTATTTCAATACATCTTCACCATCCATTCTTTCTGGAGTAGCAGTTAATCCAAGTAAAACCTTTGGTTTAAAATAGGAAAGAAGGTCCTGATATGATTCAGCTGGAGCGTGATGGAATTCATCAACAATAATAAAATCATAATAATCAGGAGACAGGCTTTCTGTTAATTTTTTAGAGTTAATAGATTGTATAGATGCAAATAAATAATCAGTTTGCTCTAGTTTGTAATCTCCAACAAGCATATCTCCGAAATTAGGATCCTTTAGTATGGATCTAAAGCAATAACGGCTTTGTAAAAGGATTTCCTCTCTATGAGCTACAAATAATAAGCTATTCCTTTTACCCGGATGATTTTCCCTAAAACGACGATAATCAAATGCTG
>NZ_JAXEGN010000238.1:0-10622 GCF_034103065.1 Bullifex sp.
AGTTGCTTTAGAAATAGTGAACAGCTAGGAGAAATTCATAATCCTGAGTTTTCAATGCTCGAATACTATACCTTAGGTTATGACGAAAATGATTCAATTGCCTTAACAGAAGATCTATTAAAAGCAATTAAAAGGCCAACGACTCCTAGTTATGCTCTTCCACCATTTATCAAAATGAGTGTTAATGATGCAATAAAAAAGTATGCAGGACTTGACCTTGACGCCTTACAAGAATATGAAAGCTTGAAGCAAGCAGCTGAGAAGTTAGGTCTCTATGTTCCACCAAACGAAGAGTGGGATGATACGTTTAATAGAATTTTTATCAACTTTGTAGAGCCTTCTCTTCCAACGGAAAAGCCTGTTGTATTAACTGACTATCCATACCAAATAGATTGTCTTGCAGAAAAATATATAGATAGACCTTATAGACATCGTTGGGAAATGTATATCAATAAGACTGAGGTTGCTAACTGTTATAAAGAAGAAACCTCAAAAGAGATAACTAAAGCCTATTATTTGAAAGAATATGAACGCTTAGTTAATCAAAGAAGCGTTAATAATCTACCAATTCCTAAGATTGATTCAAGTTTTTATGATTTAAATATCCCTAAATCAAGTGGTGTTGCCATTGGACTTGATCGACTATTAATGTGCATTTTGGGAAAAGCCGAAATAACACCTTTACTTTTATTTCCTCTTTCTGATATGATACATGACGGACTATAAGTCAAAAAGCAATAAGAAAATAAACTAATATTTGAGGTATAATAATGATTAAAGCAGGTCAGATTGATAAGGGTACTGCACTTTTGATCAAAGGTCAGCCTTTTGTTTGTATCGATCGCGAATTCGTTAACCCAGGTAAGGGTTCTGCATTCGTTCGCTTAAAGCTCAAGAGCCCAAGCACAGGTCAGGTTCTCGCAGAGACTATGAAGTCTCAGGATAACGCAGAGGACATCACAGTAGAAGATAAGGATTTACAGTATCTTTACAATGATGGAACAAACTTTGCTTTCATGAACGTTGAATCTTTCGATCAGATTGAAGTTCCTATGGCATCTTTCCCTGATTACGAGTACTTCATGAAAGAAGGTGAGACTTATCGCGCAACTTTCTGGGAAGATCAGGTTCTTGATATCATAATCCCAGCAAAAATCGTATTCACAGTTGCTGAAGCTGAAGAAGCTGTTAAGGGCGATACAGTTCAGGGTGCTACAAAGTATGTAACAACTGAAACAGGTCTCAAGGTTAGAGTACCAATTTTCATCAAGCAGGGTGAAAAGATCCGCGTTAACACAGAAACAAAAGAATACCTTGAAAGGGTAAACAAATAATTAACATACAGCGGCTCCATTTTAGAGCCGCTTTTAAATTAGTATGAAAGAAAAAGATATTTTTGTAACTTATTCAAAAACAATTGAAAAAGCTACACGTGAGCTTTTAGATAATTTAGATATTGAAAATGAGATTCCAAACAAGAATGCTAAAATTGGCATAAAGCCAAATCTTGTTGTTGCTACAACTCCTGAAACAGGTGCTACAACTCATAATGAGATAATTAAAGAATTAATCTCATACTTAAATGATAAAGGATACTTTAACATAATTATTATTGAATCCTCATGGGTTGGGGACTCAACAGAGAGAGCATTTAGAGTAAACAACTATAAAAGCTTTAATGTTCCACTTGTTGATGTTAAGAAGGATAGCTATGAAAAAGTAAGTGTTAAAGGTCTTACAATGGAGATTTCTAAAACTGCTTTAGCACTCGACTACTTAATTTCTCTGCCTGTATTAAAGGGACATTGTCAAACCTTAATTACCTGTGCTTTAAAAAATCAAAAAGGTCTATTATCAGATAGATCAAAAAGACAATTTCATACTTGGGGCTTAATGAAGCCAATTGCAGCTCTCAATGCAGCAATAAAACCAAACCTTATTATTGTTGATTCTATCTGTGGTGATTTAGATTTTGAAGAAGGCGGAAACCCTGTAGTAACTAATCGTCTTATTATGGGTAAGGATCCAGTATTAATTGATACCTATGCAGCCTCTTTACTTGGTTATGATAAAGAAGATATTGAATATATCCCACTAGCAGAGAGCTATGGTGTTGGTTCAACAGATATTAGTAATGCTAATATCCAGGTACTGCAAAAGCCAGAAAATGTATCAATGCCTCTTCCAACTGGAGCTTGCAGAAGCTTAAGCAAATATGCAGATGCTAAGGATGCTTGTTCAGCTTGCTATGCTTCCTTAATGCATGCCTTAAAACGTTTAAAAGAAGATGGCTTAATTAACAGGCTTGAAAGTAAGGTTGCAATAGGACAGGGATGGAAGGACAAAGAAACAAATATTGGTGTTGGCAAATGTACTTCATGTGCAAAGATTAACGTAAAAGGATGTCCACCTTCTGCCAAAGCAATTTATGATTCACTTAGTGATCTATTTTTCTGAGATCACTAAGCCAATTATTACTAAAACAGTTCCTGCAATCATATTTAAGGTTAAACCTTCATTTAAGAAAAAGTATGAAAATACTACTGTGATGGCAGGAACTAAGTATATATATACTCCACTAACAAGCGCTCCAAGAGCCTTTATTGCATAGTTCCAAACTGCAAAGCAAATTGCAGAAGCTCCAAGGCCAAGATATAAAATATTTAACAATACATCTAAAGACGAAAAATCTTTAACTTGCACATCAAAACCAAGTATTAAAGAAATTGGAATTAATACAATTAAACCATAGAAGAAGGTTCTTCTTGTAAGAATAATTGTGTCACTACAATCCTTACTCGCTCTTTTTATAAATACAGAATAAAAACCCCACAAGATAGCTCCGAGTAAGGCAAGCAAAAATCCATAGGTATCAAAGGAAAAGGAACCTTCCTTATAGTTCATTAATGCAATTCCAACAATTGCAAGAACAAAACCTAAAAAGAAATTTAGTGTTAGCTTTTCCTCTGATTCCTTTAATAGTCTAAATGTTAAAGCAATGAAAAATGGAGCTGTAGAAACAATTAAAGATACATTTCCAGCACTAGTATATTCAAGCGCATAGTTCTCAGCTAAGTAATACAGAGCTATACCAAATATTCCTGCACAAAACGCATTTAATTCCCACTTAAGTCCTTTTAGTTCTACCCTCTTAGGTTTTATTATCCAAAGTAAAATATACCCCATTAAGAAACGAATTACCAAAATCTCAATAGGTGTGAAGTACAAAAGAACGACCTTTGTTGAAATAAAGGTCGTTCCCCAAATTATAGCACATAGGAGTGCTGCTATGTGTCCTAATATTTTTTTATTCACCGTCTTCTGGTTCTCCACGGTCAACCTTACTCATTGTAATAAATGCTATAGTCATAAAGATTGCCGCATAGATAAATAAGCTAGGATATCCAAAGATGTCAATACATGCACCAGAAAGAGGAGGTGAAATAATTGAAGCAGCTTGAGAGAAGAAGTAGTAAAGTCCTGTATAAATACCTACAGTACTAAATGTAGACATCTGCCAAAGCATTGGGAATGAGTTTGTAACAATTGTAACCCAGAAGATACCAAAGCAGAAAAGTAATGCCCAGAAAGTAAGAAGCTTAACAGTTGGTGGTAAGCTTTTTAGTAATACACCATGTAAGAATACTAAAATTAATACTGTAACTAAGCAAATTAATGCACCTCTAATTGTCTTCTTTCTACCATGCTTATGAGCAAACTTTCCAGATGGGATAGCAAAAATAGCATAAGCAATACCAACCATACCTGCAGCTAATGATGCAGTTCCAGATGAAGTTCCTAAAACTTCAACTGAGTATTTTCCAACAAATGGAAGTACACCTTGGTATGCAATAAACCAACAAAGTAAGCTAATTAAGATGTAAAGTGCAGATTTATTCTTTTCACCTAATACAACCTTTAAACTCTTAAGGATTGGTTCCCTCTTCTCTTCTTCCTCTTTATCATCTGGTCTAACTGTACTTTTTTTCTCCTTAACAAAGATAAAAAGAAGAACAACAGCAATAATTACAAAAATAGAAGCAACAGGGAAAGCAAGTACGTTATCAACAACACCGAACTTTGGAAGAGTTACTTTAACATTCATAAGTCGTGCAAGTAAAATTGTTCCTAAGATTGTTGCTATTCCACCCATTGTATTAATAACACCATTAGCTTCACTTCTTAAGTCTCCTGGTACCATATCAGGCATAAGAGCAACTACAGGACCCCTTACAGCCTGTTTTGCAAGATTTAGTACAAAGATTAATAGTACTAATGCCCAAAGAGATGAAAGAGCAGAAATAGGAATTAATCCAAATGCTAAAGCTGCTAGTGGAAGAAGGGTAATGATAAATGGCATTCTTCTTCCAATTTTTGTATCAATTCTATCACTGAAAGCTGAAAAGATAGGTATTAAGAAAATTGCTAGTACGTTATCAAGAGTCATTATAGTACCAATTAAGGAATTAGATGATATATATTTTCCTAAAAAAATAGGAACATAGGTATCATATAAAGGATCCATCAAACCCATCGTAAAAAAGCCAAGTCCAATTAAGAACGTTGTAAGATAGTAGCCTTTTAAACTCTTTTTTTTGCTCATATTACCCCCTTGGTTACATATTTGATAGAGCCATTATAGCAAAGAAATTGTTCTACTTGCATTGATCTTAAAAAAATTTTACAACAATTGTTATGATTTTGACTAAAGAGGACTTAATAAGCAAACTTAATTTGAAGGCGGATGAAGAAGCTTGGTTTAATTCACCTTCATCACTTCCACTTAAAATAAGTGACTACTACTTCTCACTTATCGAAAATAAAGAGGACGATCCAATTCGAAGACAAGTAGTTCCATCTTGTCTTGAATGTGTAAATGATGCATCAATTGATCCCCTTAAAGAAGTGAAGAACTCTGTAACAACTAGACTTATCCATAGATATACAAATAGAGCAGCTCTCTTAACAACAGATAGATGCTTTACCTATTGTAGACACTGCTTTAGAAGACGTTTTACAGGTTTAGATTCAGGACCAATTAGCGAAAAGGAAATTGATGAAGCCGCAAAATACTTATCAAAGCATAGTGAAATAAAAGAGCTCCTTCTTACAGGTGGGGATTTATTCACTCTCCCACTTTCACGCCTTGACTATCTTTTTAAGAAACTAAAAGAGGTAAGACCTGATATTATACTTCGCCTCTGCACTCGTGCAGTTGTAACATTTCCTGAACGCTTTACAGATGAAGTAATGGAAACTATAAATAAGTATAACTATGGTGCTCCATTTATGCTTCTTACACATTTTAATCATCCAAGAGAATTAACTAATGAGTCTATTGAAGCAGTAAATAAATTTCTTTCACTCTCTATTCCAGCCTTTAACCAAACAGTGTTGCTTAAAGGTGTAAATGATGATGTTTCTACCCTTGAAGAGCTTTGTAATAAGCTACTATACAATAGAATAAAGCCTTACTACTTATTCCAAGGCGATCTTGTACAGGGGACATCACACCTTAGAGTAGATATAAAAGATGGAATCTTACTTGATAAAGAACTTAGAAAACGTCTTTCAGGACTTGCGATGCCTCAGTACACGCTTGATTTACCAGAAGGAGGAGGCAAAATTGTTCTTACTGAAAATCATTTTGTAGCTGAGGATGAAAAATACTATTACTTTACAACTCCAGAAGGAGAAAGTAGAAAGTACCCTAAAAAAGATAAGCAGGTCGATTAAGACCTGCTATTTAATTATTTAAGATTTTTCAAAACATTCTTTATTGCTTCTTCTCTTGCACTTGCTCTTACCGATACAAATTCAGCTTCACTTACTGCCATATTCTCTAGTTTTGGAGCTTTTACAATTGGATCTGTAACAATTACAGGAACTTCAGGAACTTTCTGATCAACATAGTTTTGAACCTTATCATTTACAAGGGAATCGATATTAGCTAATACTCTTTCAACAACATCAACTACTATTTCTTCTTGCTTAGCAGAAACTACTTCATTAACAATTGCTCTAACAGAGTCTTCGTCAACACTTGCCTTTTGGCTCTCAAGTAGTGCTTTAACATCATTTAAGATTTCAGTATTTCTTTCATCGACTTCACTTAATGCAGCATCGATTTCTTCATAAACAATCTTTAATACGTCTTGAGTTAGCAAATCCTTATCGCTTGAAATCTTATCAAGAACAATAGAAGTAACAGTATCGATGTCAAAGCCTTCTTTTGCTGCAAAATCTTTATATACTGCAACAGTTACAGGTTCAATTAATCTATCAACTAATGAATTAATTTCAAGAGAGCTTTCAAGTTTACTATCAACATTAGTAGTAATCTCATTCTTATATGATTCTAATAAAGAATTTAACTCGCTCTCATAAATTGAAACATAGTATTTAACTCTGTCATCAACTCTAGAAAGGACAACATCATCAACTTTAGATTCAATTTGCTTTACAAACTCTTCATCCTCAAGTAATGAAGCCTTAATACTATTTGTAAGCTTATCAATAAATTCAGGATCTTCAGTTAAAAGATTACGAACTTTTAATTCAAATTCCTCTTCTTCTGAAAGAGCTTTTACATCTGTCTTAAGAGGCTCAGAAACACTTACTAAAGGGGTACTCTGCCTTTCTCTTGCAGCTGAAAGCACACTGCCTTCTTCTGATGGCTTAACGACCCACATAGCGGCAAAAACAAAGATTGCCAAAACAGAAGTAATTGTCAACAATACTATACGAGAAGACTTACCCATTTATATAACCTCTACTTTTAAGTCTATCACAATATAATGATAGTTGTCGATAAAGATATTCTTTATCTTGGTCATTAATTATTGTAATAACTCTTTTGCCACTTTCAAGTAGACTAAGCCCAATTTCCTTTTGATTTCTATTTCTAGCTAAGAAATTTTCTTCAGTAATTCCATCTCTTTTTAATGCTCTTTCCAGTCTCATCTCTAGAGGTGCAAATACGTATAAGACCTCATCGCAAAGTCTCACAAGCCCCATAGACTCAAGGAGGGCTGCATTAATAACACAATTTTTATGCTCCTTTGTAAGCCTTTCTGTTTCTTCACACATCCAAGGATGAGTTATAGAATTTAAAATCTTTAATTTTTCAGGATCTGAAAAAACTATAGGTCCTAAGATTTTTCTATCAACTTCTCCATCCTTTAATATGGTAGAGCCAAAGGATGAAACTAATTCATCAACCTTTTGCTTCAAAGCTTCATGTCCAAGCTTATCTACATTAATTTCATAAAATCCTTCGTTTACTAAGAATTTTACTGCCTCATCCTTACCGCTACAGCTCTTTCCAACAACTCCAACTACCATTAGTGCATGTCTCCCCAACGCTTTGAAACCTCAATTCCCGCTTTAAGTGGTACATTTAGTTTTTCAGCATTTTCCATTCTGCTTCTAACAATCTCTTTAACAACATCTAATTCATTATCATAAACTTCAAGAATAATTTCATCATGAACCTGAAGTAATATCTTAGATTTTAATCCTTTTGTAGATAAATCAGAAGAAATTGCAATCATAGCTTTTTTAACTAATTCTGCAGCACTCCCCTGGATTACTGTATTAACAGCAACACGTTCTGCAGCACTCTTTTCATTTTTATTTCTACTATTAATTTGACTAACTGCTCTAATGTGACCGCCCATAGTTTTTACATAACCATTCTTTTCGCAGTCAGCAACAACGCTATCAACAAAGGTTTTTACCCCACAGTAGCGTTCAAAATAACGTTCGATAAACTCTTTAGCATCAGAGCGAGAAATACCAAGCTCATTTGAAAGTCTAAATGGTGACATTCCATACATAATTCCAAAGTTAATGGTCTTTGCAATTCTTCTCTCGTTTGTAGTTATTTCATCTACATTCTTTGAAAAGATTAAGGATGCGGTGTATCTATGAACATCTATGCCCTCATTAAAAGCTTTAGATAACTCTTCATCACCACTGATATGAGCAAGCATAACAAGTTCAATTTGTGAATAGTCCGCAGAAAGGAAAAGAGTTCCCTCCTTAGAAACAAAAGCACTTCGAATTAATCTTCCATCATCTGTTCGAATTGGAATATTTTGTAAGTTAGGATTTCTACTAGAAAGTCTACCTGTAGCAGTACCGGTTTGCAAATATGATGTGTGAATTCTATTATTTTCATCACAAAGCAGTGGAAGTGCATCAACATATGTAGATAATAGCTTTGCTCCTACTCTGTACTCTAAAAGTAAATCAATAATTGGATCCTTACCTTTTAATGCTTCTAATGTTGCAGTATCAGTTGAAAATCCTCTTTGAGTTTTCTTAACTGCCTCTAATCCTCTTTCTTCAAATAATACTTTAGAAAGCTGAATGGATGAATTGATATTAAAATCATGACCTGCTAAGGAGTGTATTTGAGCTGTTAATTCATCAAGCTTTTTACTAAGTCTTTCATCAAGCTGAGCCATGAATTCCTTATCAAGCAAAACACCTTCTTTTTCCATATCAACTAATACATCAATTAGAGGAAGCTCATATTCTTCAAATACTTTCTTTAAATCTTTCTCAACTAAAAGAGTATCGAAATATTTATAAAGTCTATATGTTAAATCAGAATCCTCAGCAGAATATGAGAGTGCATTATCTAAATCAACATATGAAAAATCTTCACCCTTTTTGACAATATCATCAAAGTGGATGGTATCATAAGCCAAGTATTTTGAAGCCAAATCGTCTAAGCTATATTGAGCTGAATTTGAGTCAATTAACCAAGCTGCAATCATGGTATCAAAATGTACATCTTTTATTTTGACTCCATATTTAGCTAAAAGCTCTATATCATACTTGATATTTTGTCCTACAACCTTAAGTAACCCTGTAGAAAAATAATCATTAAAAAGAGTAATTACATCATCAAGCTTAAGATATTCCTTTTGCTGAGAAATTAATGGACAATAGAAAGCCTTTTTCATTTCATAAGAAAAACTAAAGCCTACAAATTTAGCATCCTTAATTTCAGTACTAGTTGTCTCAGTATCAAAAGCAATAACTCCACCACTTCTTTTTGCACTTTCAAAATATGCTCTAACAACCTTAATATCAGTTAAGAGAGTATAAGAACCAACTCCTAAATACTCTTGAGGGGCAGTTTGAGTTGTTTTTTCCTCATTCTTTTTTACCGCTTCCTCCATGATCTTTCTTCCACCACCAGAAAGAGCTAAAGCAGTTTTTGCAAGATTATTACAATTTCTAGCAACGAAGTCCTCAACGCCTGCACCATAGTTTATTGTAGAAGTTAAGAATTCTGGGCTATCAAAGGTTTCAAGAGTAAATACACTAGAATCTAAAGTAACCAATGTCTTTGAAAGCATAGCACTCTCTTTACCTTGTTCAAGCTTACCTCTTAAGCCCTTTGCAAGAGAATCTAGGTGACGATAAATACCTTCAATAGAATTATATTCTTCTAAAAGCTTTACAGCTGTCTTTTCTCCAATACCCTTCACCCCAGGAACATTATCAGCACTGTCCCCTAGTAAAGATAAGTAATCAATTATCTGTTCAGGCTTAACTGAATAAGCTTCAATTACCTCATCCTTTCCAAAAAGTTCATACTTTGGCTGACCTTTTTTAGGTGGTCGCAATGCCTTAACATGGTTGTTAATAAGCTGTAACAAATCCTTATCAGCAGTAACCATTACAGTATCAATTCCAAGTCTTGTGGCATTAACAGCTAATGTTGCAATTAAGTCATCAGCTTCATATCCAACTTTACTAATTGTTGGAATATTCATCTTCTTTAAAGTTTCTAGAATTATAGGAATTTGAGCGTGTAAATCATCTGGAGTCTTATCTCTATTTGCTTTATATTCTGGATACATTTCATGACGAAATGTAGGCCCATTAGCATCAAATGCTATTACAAAATAGTCAAATTCATACTCCTTTAAAAGCATAAATATTGTGTTAAAAAAGCCAAAGAAAGATGATACGTTATTACCTTCCTTATCGGTAAGAGGACGATTAATGAATGCAAAGTAGGATCTATAAATTAGAGAATATCCATCAACGATATAAAGTTTTTTATCAAAAGGTTTATCATCAATTTCTGTTTTCTCTACTTTTTTTACAACTTCACTCTTTTTTTGCTGTAGCTTAAGTAGCTCCTGGTCAAGTTCTACTTGAGTAAATAAAGAATCCATCTTATCTCCTTATACTTCTAGTTCAAGCATATCATATGCGCTTTTAGCATCACTATAAAGACTATTAATCTCACTATAGGATGTTTCATGATTTATATGAGTAAAATATATATTTTTAGCACCAATTCGTTTTGCTGCATTATAAGCATCTGAAAAAGAAAAATGGGCTCCATGAGGCTTCTTTCTTAATGCTCCAATAACTAGTGTTTCAACACCATTTAATGCATCATAAGTTGTTTCTGGCATGTTGGAGACATCTGTTACATATGCAAAATTATCATCAATTCTATAGCCTAAAATTTCCATTTTAGTCATTCTTCCATGTTCAACAGCAACAGGAAGAACCTTAAAGCCACTAATATCAACACTCTTATATGGCTGTAATGTATGTGCTTCAAAGTGAGGAATTCCAGGGAACTG
>NZ_JAXEGN010000239.1:0-5663 GCF_034103065.1 Bullifex sp.
ATCTAATTCCCCAGTCTTTTCAAAATTTCCTGCAATTGGGATACAATTAGGACCTACTAATTTTTCTCCATTGTGGTTTTTGGGATTGTGTGATGCTGAAATCATTATGCCAGCAGCATTAGGATTTTGCATTGAGGCAAAGTAAAAAAAAGGAGTTGAGATAGGATTTTGAAATAGAATTACATCAAAGCCAAGGCTTAGGAATATTTGACACTTTCTTTCTAAAATTCTATTTCCACTTAAACGTGCATCTCGGGCAAGAATAACAGTCTTAACACTTAAATTTTCTTTAAAAAAAAGTGCCTCTGCTTGTGTTAATTTATCGATAACATCGTTTGTAAAAAACGAACTATCAGCTCTTATATCTGATAGATGAAAAATGTCATTCGAAATAGATGACACAACAACTCCTTTTTCCCCTATCAAAATTATAAAGCGGATAATGAATAATACTGTTGTAAAAAATTAAGAAAACTGAAACAAAATTAATGCGCCCCCGAAGGAGCGCAAAATGGTTAATCAATATCCTGCCCAATACAAATCATATACTCTTAGCTTTTCGCTAAACTCAGTAACAGAAATATCTTCATCCCCTTCAGGTGTGAAGGTAACTACCTTTTGAGCAGTAGGTCTAATTGAGAACATATTGTCAGAGAAAATACCCTTAATATCTTGGCTATCCAAGCTGACCCAGAAAGCAGGACGAGCACAGCTGACCTCAATTTGGAAGCCTTTTCCAACTTTCTTAATTGCGGTATTAAGCTGAGGATTTTCTAATGCACACTTTTTAGGTTCTGTTAAGAAAATTACACTCTCTCTATAGATAGAAGGTGTTGATGCCTTAAGGTATGCAAATGTAGTAGTGACATCAATATCGCTTATATCACACTGTGTAACTTCCAATACACTTTGAGGCTCTACTGTGACTCTAAATACATGCTGCCTTACCTTTTCTCCACGATAGGTTGAGAACTTTACACTTACCTTTACATCTTCAGCTTTATCTGTATCGTTGGTGATAAATACCTTTAGTTTTCCATCTTCGATATATCCAATTGGTGCAATTGGAGCAAAGAAGTTCTTTGCATGATACATTAATAGCTTCCACTTACCACTGTATTCAATCGCAGACCATGAAGCAACAGGCCAGTTATCATTTAGCTGCCAAATAAGTGTACCCATACAATATGGTCTGAGAGATCTCCAATATTCACATGCAGTTTGCATTGCCCATGCTTGTTGTGCTTGTGATAGATAGAGCATCTTTTCAAGAGAATTAGGGAATCTAAAGTATCTTGAGAAGTTTTCCAAAATTATTGAATTACCTCTAGGATTCTTTTGATGGTGCTCCATAACAGGGGAGGTTAAGTTTAACTGGTCCTCAGGACAATATGATTTTACAGTTGATAAAGAAGGAAAGCTTTGATAACCAAATTCAGAACAGAAGCGAGGCTTAACGCTTCTATATTTATCGAAGGAAGCTCCTTCATGCCAAACTGTCCAGAAGTGCATATCACCATTTCCATCATTATGCCAGGTGTCTGAGAAATCCCCTGGACCTGCACATGGACTTGATGGCCAGAAAACTCTTGAAGGGTCAAGCTCTCTTACCAATCGTCCACATACACCTTCATTTAATCTATCGTAGTCTATAACATATCTATCACGATTCTTGATAGACTCTTCATACCAAGTTAAGGCTCCTAAATCCTCATTATTTCCACACCATAGTGCAATACATGGGTGACTCTTTAGTCTAAGAATTTGATATTTTAACTCTTTTTCAACGCTCTTTAAGAACCATTCATCAGATGGATATGTTGAGCAACCAAACATCAAATCATGCCAAACTAAAATACCTAGGCGATCACAAGTATCATAGAAGGCTTCATTTTCGTAAAAGCCTCCACCCCAAACTCTTACCATATTCATGTTAGCATCAGCAACTGATTGTAAGAGCTTAATGTATCTAGATGTTGTGATTCTTGAATATAATCCATCCATTGGAATCCAGTTAATACCCTTCATAAAGATGTCTTTACCATTTACGCAAACAGTTAACTCTTTTCCACCCATTGTAACATTATTCTTAATTACTAAGGTTCTAAATGCTACCATTCTCTTATCAGAGAAATCACCAAAGCTAATATCCATTGGGTATAAGTGCTGTCCACCTTGACCTGCAGGATACCAAAGCTCTACATCTTCCTCTGGAATACAGAATGTATATGAATAGAATTCTTGCCCCGGTTTTATATGTACAATAGTGTGTTCATCTCGTCCTGCAACATGGATATTCATGTCTACATCGCATTCTTCAAATACCTTTGCAGTTACTTCAGCTTTACAAATCCAATTGTGGTCTATAAGCTTTGGAATACAGTTCCAAGATTTCACGAATGCATGATTAACACTAATTAATTTAACTGGATCATAAATACCTATAGACATAATGCAAGGACCCCAATCCCAGCCTGCATTACATTGAGTCTTTCTAACTAGATTGCGATTTGGAGAACCATTTGGATAAAGTGAACATGGAATAGGATATTTAAGATTTTTATTTCTTTCAATTGCTACCTTTTCTGCGGAGGTAAAGAAGAATTCGATATGGTTTTCACCATCGATAATTGAATCTGTAACATCAATATTATAGCGAGCGAAGAAATTATCTGTAGTTCCAATTTCTTTACCATTTAATACTATTCGCGCACAGGTATCTACACGAGTTAATGAGAGGACTGTTCTTTTTTCTGTCTTCTTGAAAGTAAAAGATCTTTCAATTTTCCAATCATTTTGGCCTACCCAAAGAGTATCAAGTTCATCGGTACCATAGTAAGGATCTTTGATAAAACCTCTATTTAATAGTGTACTATGAACATCTCCTGGGATATTTATATCTATTCTATTTATGTTATTAAAATACGAACAATTGTTTTCTATGGCCTTTGGATCTTGTGCTGAAAGAATCCAAGCACCATCTAATAGTTGAGTTTGCATGTTGCCTCCTATTAATTTAGAATTATAACATAGATATTCCATAGTTAAAGGATTAAATGTACTCGCCGCATTTTATGGAACAATTGTTCTTCTCATGATATATTTATCTCTATGAGAGATGGCTTTATTAAAGTTGCTACAGCAACACCTAAATTGAAAGTTGGTAATGTCGAATATAATAGAGATAACATTATTAAGCTAATGAAAAAAGCTAAAGAGGAGAGAGTAAAGCTATTAGTTTTCCCAGAGTTAACTTTAACTTGCTATACACTCTCTGATTTGTTTTTTCATCCTTTATTGCAAAAGAATTGTCTTGATGCAATTCAAGAGATAAAAAATGAGAGTAAAGATAGTGATTTAATTACAATAGTTGGGCTTCCTCTATTAGTTATGGATAAGCTATTTAATGTTGCTGCTGTAATTCAAAGAGGCAGTGTACTTGCATTAATTCCAAAAACACATCTTCCTTCTTATTCAGAGTTCTATGAAACAAGGTGGTTTACTCCTGCTCTTGAAAAAAACATGGTAATTAATTTTTTATCTGAAGATGTTGTCTTTGGTAAAAATGTAATTATAAGGTGTGAAAACTTTAGTGACTTTAGACTCTCTGTTGAAATATGTGAGGACTTGTGGGCCCCTGATTCCCCTTCCACAAAGCATGCATTAAATGGAGCAACTGTAATTGCTAACTTATCTGCAAGCGATGAGCTTATCGGAAAGGAAGAGTATAGAAGAGAGCTTGTTAGAATACATAGTGGAAAACTAACAGCGGGCTATCTTTACTGTGATACCTCAACAGGTGAAAGCTCAACAGATATGGTTTTTACTGCTCATAATCTTATTTGTGAGGATGGTTCAATACTCACTGAGAGTGTATTAAAGGAAGATGAGCTATTAATCACAGAGCTTGATGTAAGTAAGCTTTCCACAGCAAGATCAAAGAAAAACACATTTAGATATCTTCCTAATGATGAGTACCAGGTAATTAATATTTCACTGGATGAAGAGGAAACTAAGTTAACAAGAGCCTTCTATAAGCATCCTTTTGTTCCAAGTCAAGATAATGAAATAAAAAAGAGAGCTGAAAAGATTATCACATTGCAAGCTTTAGGCTTAAAGAAGAGAATTGAGCACACAAATGCAAAGAGTGCAGTAATAGGGCTCTCAGGTGGTCTTGATTCTACTCTAGCTTTACTTGTAACAGTTAGAGCCTTTGATATGCTTTCTAGACCTCGAAAGGATATTATTGCAATTACAATGCCATGCTTTGGTACTACTAAAAGAACAAAATCAAATGCCGAGTTACTCGCAACTGCATTAGGTGTCACCTTTATGGATATTAATATTAAAAAGAGTGTTGAATCACACTTTAAAGATATTAATCAAAGTCTAGATTGCTATGATGTTACTTATGAAAATGGTCAAGCACGTGAACGCACTCAGGTCTTGATGGATGTAGCAAACAAAACAGGTGGCCTTGTAATTGGTACAGGTGATTTATCAGAGCTTGCATTAGGTTGGGCGACCTACAATGGTGACCATATGAGTATGTATGCTGTTAATTCATCCATTCCTAAAACCTTAGTTAGATATCTTGTAAAATACTTTGCAGACTTTGGTTTTACAGAGGCTTCTGCTGTTTTATACGATATTTTAGCAACTCCTGTTTCTCCAGAGTTATTACCTTCAAATGAGGATGGAACTATTAGTCAAGTAACAGAGGACTTAGTTGGCCCATATGAGCTACATGATTTCTTCCTATATTATTTTGTAAGACACTCTTTTTCACCAAAAAAGATAAAAAGATTGTCACTAATTGCATTTAAAGATGTTTATAATGAAGAAACGATAGATAAATGGTTAACAACATTTGTTCGTCGCTTCTTTAATCAACAATTTAAGAGATCATGTCTTCCTGATGGACCAAAGGTAGGTACTATTACTCTTTCACCTCGATCCGATTGGAGAATGCCATCCGATGCAGTTTCAGCACTTTGGCTTGATAGCTTAAAATAATAGGGAGGAATACCATGAAAAAGTTTTTCGCAATTTTAATTCTTTGTGTATTTGTTACAACAGGTGCATTTGCTTCTATTTTACAAGTTGGACCTGCAGCTAACATCAATTTTAATGCAACAAAAGCAGAATCAGAAGTTGATTCATTAAAGGATTTTAACAAGTACCAATTTGGTGCTGAAGCAAGAGTTAATCTATTCTTCTTACAGCTTGGTGCAAATGGTCTAGTCTCACTTCCAGATAAAAATGGTAACTGGGCTGTTAATTCAATGCTTTCAGCTAATCTTGTAGCAGGACCTAATCTTGTTAATCTCTCATTTGGTGCTGCAATTCCTTATGTATTTGGTTTTGGACCAGATGCTTCTGAAATTACACCTAATTCATTCTTGGAACAAGAATTAATGTTAAAAGCTGGATTAAACTTTAACTTGGCATTTGTTGGTCTTGGCGTTTCATACTACATTCCAACAGGACTGGCTGCTAAAAATGTAGTTTCTGATATTCAGAAGATGAAGATTGATTTTGATAGAGGTCAGCTTTCTCTTGCTGTTATGTTCAACCTTTTCTAAGTTGAAACTTTATTATAAAATAGGAGAGTCTTCGGACTCTTCTTTTTTTTGGGAGGTGTTATGGCCGGTCGAGGTTTA
>NZ_JAXEGN010000240.1:0-2483 GCF_034103065.1 Bullifex sp.
AACCACAAAATACAGCAATTTTCGAGATATTATTCATAATCTTATAATATATGAAAAATATTTATTGCTCAAACCTCATATTTTGTTACTATAAGAGTGTTGGTGTGTTATCTCTATGTTGGGATAAATATGCTTGCCCTTTTTATGAATAACTTATTATCCTGTCTTTGACAGCAAAAAGGCGTAAAAAAGCCATGTAACTTCTTGTATTACATGGCAATATTGCAAACTAATTTGAACAAATAATTGTATGGTTAAAAATCATTGTTCGTAAATTTTTTTCTTAGTTTTCCCAACTATTCTTCTAATATCACTTTGCAGAAGAAATTTTCTATCAACATCAATGCCTAATGTAGTTAAAATTTCTTTAATGACAATATCATAGTAAGAAATCTGATAAATATTAGAGTTATCCATTTGTACAGCAGAAAAAGATGATAAAGATTCTTGTATTTGCTTTGAAGAGTATTTCCAGTTCATTCTAAATTCAAGTAATCTTTCAAGTACAAGAGAGATAAAACATAAAAGGAAGTGAGCTCTTATCCTATCCTGCTTACTATGAAATACTGGTCTTAAGTTAAGCATTCCAGTTTTACTTACTTTGAATGTTTCTTCTATTTTCCATAGTCCACCATATATATCCACAATCTCTTGGGCAGATACTTTTCTATTAAAAGTAAGAAAACCATCTTTATACCAACACTTATCTGGAGAACAATCTTCATTTATCTTATCTGTGCCAACAACATTGGTACAAATAATATAGTATCCATCAAGCTTTTCTTCTTCCTTTAATTTATTCTCATCAAATATGTATTCAAATTCATCAGCATCAACAGTTTCACCATTTACCAATGGTTTCTTAATAAGATACTTGTTTTTTCCATAACAAGAATCCTTAAAATCTTTCGACTTTTTACCTGTAGCTTCATGAGCTTTATCAATAGCATCTTGTCTATCATGTTTAGCTCTATCAGCATATTTTTTACTCCAAATAAACACTTGTCTTTCATTGTAGGAGCCTGAATGCTTTGAATTATCCACATCACCATAACTTCTTGCAGTCCTAGGGATAGTTCTTTCCTTTATCTTATATATTACTTCTTCGGTCTTTTCATCTTTTAGCTCTTTCCAATCTTTATCATTAAGAGCAAAAGCAACTGTATCTTCATCTGACTTCCTTATTGACTGACTTATTACATAGCCATTATGGTCATTCCTTATTTTTAGAATGTTGTAGTAACTCATCATCCCCTTATCTGCAACAACAATCTTTTTGCTTGTAGAAAAGTCTATAATACATTCATCCATTGCATTTGCTAATGTACTACAGTCATTTGTATTTCCTCTAAAGAGTTCATATGTAATAGGAAGGCCTAATTCATCCATAAATAGCCCCATTTGTATAATAGGATTTGGCCTATGCTCCTTGCTTACACCTTTATTTCTAAGTCCATCCTCTTCATCTTTTTCATCTATTTCAAAATAGTAGTTAGTAACATCATAGAACACAACAGTATTTCGTCTTCCATATTGCTCCTTTATCTTTCTATCTAAATGTTTCAAAAAATCTGTTCTCCATTTTAATAGTGGATCAAGAGTTCTATATACGTGTTGTATATCATAATCAGTATCACCAAAAAACTTTTCTTTATGTTCCCATGTTTTCTTCTTAGATGCTGGCCATAGTAATCTTGAATATAAAAGATGCTGAAAAATTACATTTATATTAAATGTGCAATCAAGATATCTCCTTCTATTATTAATAAATTCATCAAGTTCTAATTGATGATATAATGTTGAATAAGCTAAAAAACCTAAATTTTTACTATCATCTACTACTTGTAAATCACCATTATTAGAAAGTGTTAATTTTTTTGTTAAATCAACTGTATATGTTAGTGACTTAACTTCTTCTAGTGCTGCTTCTTTATATTCACTCATCTTATCGTTTACATAAGATTCAGGATCCTTGCCTTCAAGAATTAATTCATTAGCACTAAATTTCTCAACCATTACTTGCTTATGTTTATTCTTAGTACCAGGAACTCTACTAACTTGGTTAATGTAATAAATAGTGTCGCCATTTTTAAGTTTATTTTTAGTTATTTTGTAAGCCATATAGCATCCTTCTAGATGCATAAAATTATATCAAAAGTGAATTGCAAAGTCAATAAACATACATATACATACAAAGAAATGTTTTAAAAATGATCAAAAAGGCAAAATAAATCCTTCCAGCATGGAAGGTTATGTAAATTTTTATAGTTAATTAGCTGTCAAACTGTGGAAAAAGTGGAAATGCAAATTTAATTAATCCCTTTTTAATTGAACCCTTAGTTAAATCAATATTTGCTGACATATTTACTTGGTTTACCATAAGTGTGTAAAATCTTCAATAATTATTACAAAAAGCTGTTGACTCATTTTTTGTTTTCATGTAATGTATCCCGTCTTTAGGGATATAAAGAAAATAACTACTT
>NZ_JAXEGN010000241.1:0-6773 GCF_034103065.1 Bullifex sp.
AATGTACTCTTTCCACATCCTGATGGACCAATTAATGCGGTAACACTATTTTCACCCATTGATAAATTAATATCCTTAAGGGCATGGTGGTTTGAATAAAATAGATTAAGTTTTTTACTCTCTAGTCTATTCATCTATATCTCCTAGCAAAATAACGCTCTAAGAAAAACGTTATTAAATTCAAAACGATTGTTAAAACCATCAAAATTGCTGCAATTGCAAAGGCAACTCCAAACTCACCCTGCTCTTTAGCATAAACATAGAGAGCAACTGTAAGCGTTGAACCAGAGGATGAAAGTGCAGTCAAGTATCCATTTAAGGTGTGGGCAAAGCCCATTGTAAATAATAAAGCAGCACTCTCTCCTAGTATTCTTCCAACCGATAGAATACAACCTGTTAAAATACCTTGTATTGAAGCAGGAAGTACTACAGTTCTAATAGTTCTCCACTTTCCAGCACCAAGTGCAAAAGCACCTTCTCTATAGCTATTTGGGACAGTCTTTAAGCTCTCTTCTGTTGTTCTAATTACAGTTGGGAGTGTCATCATTACAAGCGTTAAACTACCTGAAATTAATGAAGTTCTTAATTTTAAAAATTGACAAAAGATTAGCATACCTGCTAAGCCATAAATAATTGAGGGAATACCAGATAGAGTTTCAGAAGCAAATCCAATTAGCTTAGTTATTTTTTTATTAGTTGCATATTCATTTAGATATATAGCTGCTCCAACACCCAGTGGAAGCACAATAATTAAAGTAGTAAGGACTAGATAAATTGTATTTACTATATCAGGTAAGATTCCAATTCTCTCTTCAAGGTATGATGGAGAGGTTGAAATAAGCTTAATTGTAATGTTGCTAAAACCTTTAAAAATAACATAGCCAACTAAAAAGAGAGAAAATAAACCAACAATTAAAATGCTAAGAAATGATAGTGTATTCATCAAATTTGTGTATAGCTTTCGACTACTCATTTATCTTTCTCCTCTCTTAGTGCCATTAAGATAGCGTTTATCAACATAATGAATACAAATAGAACTAAAGCTATTGAAAATAAAGCTTGCCTTTGAAGTCCAGAGGAATAAGACATCTCTATAGCAACTGCAGTTGTTAAGAATCTAACGCTTTGAAATAGTGATGGCATGTTAGCTACATTTCCCGCAACCATCATTACTGCCATTGCTTCTCCAATAGCTCTACCAATTCCAAGTACTACCCCAGTTAATATTCCGCTCTTGGCTGCTGGAACACTAATTCTAAAGTAAGTTTCAGTTTCATTTGCACCTAGTGCAAGGGAAGCTTCCTCGTACTCCTTTGGGACCGCCTCAAGACTTGTTAAAGATACTTTAATTACAGTTGGTAAAATCATAATAGCAAGTACAATTATTGCAGCAAAAAGTGATGCACCATCTGAAAGCGAAAAAATATTTCTAATTAGTGGAACTAAAATAAGCATACCAACTAAGCCATAAACAACAGATGGAATACCTGAAATAACTCCAATTACTACTACAAATAAGTCTCTAACTCTCTTTGGAGCCATCTTTGCAAGGTATACTGATGAAAAGAATCCTAAAGGAAGTCCTATTACTAAGGCTCCGCAAGTTCCCCATATACTTGTTAAGATAAAAGAAAGAATTCCGAACTCAGGATTTGATCCAGTACTTCTCCACACCTTTCCAAACATAAAGTTTATAAAGCCTATCTCACCAATTGCAGGAATACCTGCAATGATGAGATAAACTGTTATTAAGAGTACAAAGAGTACTGCTACAAGTCCTATGATTGTAAAGATGATACTTATAGCCTTTTCTTTCATACGAGTGGAATTGCACCTGCTTTAGAGATTATTGGAGCAGCTTCACTTGAGAGAGCCCAATTGAAGAACTTATCAGCAGTCTCATTTAATTGTTTACCTTCAACTGTAACCATGACAAATGGGCGCTGTACCTTATATGTGTTATCCTTAATTGTCTCTTCACTTGGGATAACACCATCAATCTTGAGAGCCTTTACTGTTGATTTAACTGCTGAAAGTGATGCATAACCAATGGCATTTTCATTTGAACTAACAGTTGCAATTACATCACCTGTACTTGTAAGTTCCTGACGATAAACACATTTATCACTAGTCTTAGTTATTGACTCAAAACCATCTCTAGTACCAGAACCAGCTTCTCTACCAATTACAACTATTTCACTGTCATCACCACCTAACTCTTTCCAAGATTTAATTTCACCAGTAAAGATCTTTGATAAATCATCAAGAGATAGATCAGATACACTATTGTTAGGATTAACAACGATTGCAATGCCGTCAAGAGCAAGTACAGTTTCCTTAAGGCCCTTAGCTTTTTCACTATCCTTTAAAGCTCTTGATGATAAACCGATATCACATCTACCTTCGCTAACAGCCTGAATTCCTGAACCAGATCCTGTTGGATTGTATGTAAATGAAACACCTTTATTATTTGCCATGAATGCTTCACCAAGTGAGCCGATTACCTTCTCCATTGAAGTAGATCCATCTGTAGAAACACTTTTTGATGTTTCACTAGCTCCTGATGCAAATGCACTAGTAAGTGCTAATGTGATAATTAAAATAGATACAATGAACTTTTTCATTTTCTATCCTCCATGGCCCAAAGAATAGAATATGAATGTGAAAAATAAAGAATTGTTAGTGTAAAAAGAATGTAAAAAAGACCACCTTTGCAGGCGGTCCTTACTATTATCTCTTAATTTATTATCGCTCGCTCTTTGTTTTTGAGGGCAGCCGTCAAAGAACGGTGAGACGGGTAAATCCAGTATTGGGAATGGTGGATATACTTCTCTGTTTCCAGTATGTGGCCAGGTCTCGTCCAATAAACAAGAGAGAATAAAATTATTATTTACTGTAGTACTCAACAACGTACTGGTCGTTAACTTCTACAGGGATCTCGCTTCTTTCAGGAAGTCTTGTGAACTTACCAGAGAACTCATCCTCGTTCTTCTCAAAATATGGAAGATTGAAGTTAGGGTGACCAAGGAAGCAGTCTCTGAAGTGCTCGTTCTTTCTTGAGCTCTCCTTGAGTGAAACTACATCGCCAACCTTGAGTTCATAAGATGGGATGTCAACCTTCTTGCCGTTTACCAAGATGTGTCCGTGTGAAACAAGCTGGCGAGCAAGACGGATAGAGTTACCGAAACCAATGCGGTAAACTGCGTTATCAAGTCTTCTCTCGAGCTGAATAACAAGTGCATCACCTGTCATCATATCGCTCTTAAGAGCCTTCTCATAGTAGTGGTGAAGCTGTCTCTCAAGTACGCCATAATAAGCCTTGAGCTTCTGCTTCTCTGTAAGCTGCTTACTGTATTCAGTAGGCTTCTTTCTCTTTGCGAATGCTGGTGAACCAGCTCTCTTCATTGCCTTGGGATGTCCACATACATTAACACCAAGTCTTCTGCACTGCTTAAATCTAGGAGCCATGTTTCTTGCCATAGATTTATACCCTCCGAAAAATTGTTATTGCTAGATAAAAATCAGCTTGGATAGAATACTAAATATTATGCTATAGCGTCAATAGTTATTTCATTACTAACACACGTGTTGGATAGAAAAAACTCATTACTTCATCAGAAAAAATAGCATTTAAGATTAAATTATTACTTCCATATTGATACACAAATAAGCCAATAATTGAAAACAACATCAAAGGTATATAGATAATTGAAAGTATAAATGTAATCACTTGGTATTTTTCACCATTTCTAACTACATCATTTTCTAAATAGGGGAGTATCGTTGTTGAAAAAACAATCCCAAGAAATCCCCAAAAGAGTGAGTATAAAAGGTTTACCCTACCATCTAGATTTAAAAGGTAAGATGAGTAATCCCAGCTCATTGATGAGAGCAGTAATTCTTCCAAAATAGAGAAAAAATATTCAGCTAACGTACAGCTGACAACTGAGAAAATATAAATACCAAGTTTACTTTTATACATTAGAGCATAAAGAGTTATTAACACAGCCCCAAGTCCATATATAGGATTACAAAGGGGGAAATACATTATTCCACTCTTCCACTCAACAACTCCACGAGTTAATAATGCCCATAGTGTTTCCCACAAGCCTCCAATTGTACCACCTATGAAAAAAACTGTTAGTATTAAATCTTCTTTATTTTCTTTAAACATAAATAAACTCCACATATGGTTATGCATCAACCATGCCATGTGGAGTTTTTGGTGTTTTTTACCGCAAATTAGTTGTTAAATCTGAAGTGCATTATATCGCCATCTTGAACAATGTATTCTTTTCCTTCAAGTCTTAACTTACCTGCTTCTTTAACCTTTTGTTCAGAGCCATAGGTAAAGAGATCTTCACAGTTATAAACTTCAGCCTTAATAAAGCCCTTTTCAAAGTCAGTGTGGATTACACCTGCGCAACGTGGAGCTTTATCACCAGCATGGAAGGTCCATGCTCTATCTTCATCAGAGCCAGCTGTAAAGAATGTTCTAAGACCAAGAGTTTGATAAGCACTTCGAATTAAGTGGTTTAGCCCACTCTCTTCAAGACCAACTGCCTCCAGGAATTCTTTCTTTTCTTCAGGAGTATCGAGTGCAGCAATCTCACTTTCAATTTTGCCACAAATAACTACTACAGCAGAGCCTTCTTTTTTAGCTATTTCTTTTACAGTTTTAACGTAATCATTTTCTTCTAAGATAGAATCTTCATCGACATTACAAACGTAGATAACAGGCTTCATTGTAATTAAATGAAGATCATAAAGTGCTTTAATCTCATCTTCATCTGTAATAACAGAACGAGCTTGAATACCCTCGCTAAGAGCAGCCTTAAGCTTTTCAAGAATTGGAAGGTAAAATTCATTTTCCTTCTGCATCTCCTTATTTACTCTACCCATTCTGCTTTGCTTTTCATATCTCTTTTCAACTGTTTCTAAATCAGCAAGAGCAAGCTCGATATTAATTGTTTCAATATCATTTGCAGGATCAATTTTTCCATCAACATGGATGATATCACTGTTATCAAAGCATCTTACTACATGAGCAAGAACCCCTACTTCTCTAATTGATGCTAAGAATCTATTACCTAGTCCTTCACCCTTGCTAGCACCTTTTACAAGACCTGCAATATCAACAAATTCGACTGTTGCAGGAATTACTTTAGCAGGAGGAATTAACTCTACAATTTTATCAAGTCTCTTATCTGGAACTGCTACCATACCGATATTTGGATCGATTGTACAGAAAGGATAGTTTGCAGCTTCTGCAGGTGCAGATGTTACTGCTGAAAATATAGTTGATTTACCAACGTTGGGAAGTCCAACGATACCACAGTTTAGTGCCATATTATTAACCTCGCTAGAAGCTTAATCCAAAACAGAACTCTTCACAATACCTTTAACATTAGTTAAAATTTTCACTAATCATGATAGAAACAGTATTAACAAAGAAAAGTGCCCTATTAGTCATCCCAATTGAAGAAGTAAATGATAGTGCTTTAAGAGAAGAAGAGCTTTGCTCCCTTGTAAAGACAATGGGAGTTGATGTTATCTCAAGTATTGTTTTTAGAGTTAGGGAATATAACAGTGCTACGATGCTTGGAAAGGGACAAGTAGAGGAAGTAAAAGAAAACATCTTATACTATGAACCAGACTTAGTAGTGTTCGATACCTCTCTTGAACCAAGAATCTTAAGGAATTTGGAAGCATCCCTTGATATTTGTGTAATTGATAGAGAAGAAGTAATCTTACAAATCTTTGCAGACCGTGCCCAAACAAAAGAAGCTAAACTACAAGTTGCCCTTGCAAGAGCAGAATACTCTCTTCCACGTCTAAGAAGACGTTGGGAGGAATTATCCCAGCAGAGGGGTGGTGTTAAAGGTAGTAGAGGTGCTGGTGAAAGACAGCTTGAACTTGATAAAAGAAAGTTAAGTGAAAGAATTATCACTCTTAAAAGAGAGCTTGAGGAAGTTAAAAAAATAAGAAATGTTCAAAGAAAAAGTAGGGATAAAAATAAAGCCTATTCCTTTAGCTTAGTTGGATACACAAATGCAGGTAAAAGTTCTCTGTTAAATTTACTAACCAATGCTAATACCTTTGTTGAAGATAAGCTCTTTGCCACTCTTGATCCAACTACAAGAGCTATGAAGCTAAAAGGTAGAGTTGATATTACAGTAACAGATACTGTAGGCTTTGTCTCAAACCTTCCTCATCACTTAATTAGTGCGTTTTCATCCACATTGGAGGAAGCAAAATATGCTGATACCCTAATAATTGTTGTCGATCTAGCTAATCCTGATTGCGAGAAGTGTCACCAAACCACATTAGAGGTATTATCGTCATTAGGGGCTGGAGATAACGATAAGAAAATTGTTTTTAATAAAATCGACTCAATTGCAAATGAAATTGCCTATGAAAGACTAAAGGTCGCAATTCCAAACCACATTGAAATAAGTGTTAAAAACAAGGTAAATATCGACACCCTTATCGATGAAATGTATGAAAGAGTAATTAATAGTAAAAAACGCTTTACCGTTTATCTTGAACCAGAGGATGGTAAAGCGCTAAGTGAGATTTATTCAAAATACACTGTGTTATCGAATAAATATGAAGATGGGAAGATGGTAGTTGAATATCTATCGTGAATTACTCGGCAATTGAATTGCCAGAGTATCGTGGAGTTTAGCCACGGGTGCATCCATGACACCGCTACTGCTTTTTATACAGCTACTTTTAATACATATGGAGTCTTAATCATCTTCATATGTATT
>NZ_JAXEGN010000242.1:0-2340 GCF_034103065.1 Bullifex sp.
CTGAACAATCGAGATACTACCTGTAATCGAAAATAATTGCAACTACTTTTTTAAAAAAAATTAAAAAAAAATTCACTATTTTTTGCTAATTAGTTATAAAATAAGATAATAAATCATAAAAAAAAGTAACTACTCAGTCACATTAAGCCAAAGCACTAGACAATAATGATCTGGCAGTTCCATTAAAAACTGCTTTAATGATAAGAGGATGATCAATATTGTTCTTACGAGCTGTATCCAATATGGTAGTAATAGAAGCAAATTGCTTCATTCCTTCAATTTTTCTAAAGCATTTGGATACAGCTTGTCTCACTTTAGATGATCTTAAGCTACGTTCACTCTCGTTATTTGAATATTCAACATCAAAATCTTCAACAAACTTAAAGATAGAGTCTTCAAGATCTTTTAATCTTAATAAGAGTCTTCTTGTTTTACCTTCAGGGATCTTACCTAGTTTAAGTCTGCATCTTTTAGGAGGCTTAAATCTTTGAAGTCCTTCATCAATCATAGCTCTAAGTTTGGTCCTAAAATCATTAATAACATCTTTATCAAGATAGGTCTTTCCTTGTTCTATAGCATCAAGCTTAGCTTTCCTCATATCCAGAAGTAGATTTTCTATATCTTTAAAATAATCAGCATCATCTTTCTCTCTTATTGCAGCAGCTCTTAGTTCTCTTTGTATGTGTTGTAAACATATAGCATGCTCAATGTTAGAGAGTTTGAAATATGGAGACCAACAGTCATGAATTAATGTTCCTAATGAATCTATTAAAATTCCACTTTCACTAGAAATAGCATCAAAACCTCTCTTCTTATCTGCATATAGATATGTAGCCTTTTTAACACATACTACATGAAGCCAATGGAGTGAACCACCAGCTCTAAGCCCAGTCTCATCAGCACCCTTTGTGTGACAGTTTTTGAGATATTCCTTTACTACATCTGCTAATTTCCCACATTCAATAGCAAAATCCATTACTATCTTTGATATGGTTCCTTCCGAAACATCAAGTCCAAGATGTTTTGAAACAAGTTTTTGTAGTCTATTAAGTGATGTTACACCTATAGTCCAAAGAATAACTACAAATTCTTTTATAGATACACCATATTGCTGGGAAGATTTCAAATCATTTGGCTTTTCACCTATAATAAGTTTTCCCATCATAGGACATACTATTGAATAAACCTTATGCTCATTATCAATAATTACTGTTTTAGTCTCATAAATATGTCCTTTTGATATACACTTCATAAGAGAAACACAAGATGCAAAATTCTCACACTTGGTACACTGCAAAGGATAATGGTTATGTTTAATTGATTCGTCAGCCATAACCTTTTTTAATCCTTTTCCTATGTGTCCTTTTTGTGCTCCAGGTTTCTTTCCACTAGGCTCTCGAAGACTAGTCTTTTTATTAATACTAGGTTTTGAATAACCATCTGATGAAGGTGGCTTACTAGAATTAGATGAGTTTTTGGAGTTCCTTTCTCGAATTTCAGACTGTAAACAAGTAACAGCCGAAGTAAGTGCTGATACTTGGTCTTTCATACTTGATATATTAGAGTTCATATTCTCTAGCAATAATTGTTGAGAACATGAGAACATTATCATATTAGTAACAAATAAAGACCATTCTTGAGGAAGAGAAGATACATCAAGACCAAAAGCTGCTGCAACTTCATTAATGGTAGCACCACTTTTGACAAGTTCCTTCATCTTCTCAGACAACTCCATAATATACTCCTAATTCTTTCTAATGTATATAATTATTATATAATATAAGCACAAATTAATCAACAAAAATGTGATAATAATTTGTATTTATTTTCTGATAATATAAAGAATTAATCAAATATTGTATTTAAAAAATTGATAAAAACAATACAGCTTGGTTGTATATTGATTTGATGTTTAATCTAGTGCGACTGAGTAGTTACTAACTGAATAAAAATTTTATTTTAATCTTCCTTAGGTAAGAAAAATTATCACTATTTTTTATCAATTTAATATGCTAAAACACTTGACAATCTGATACGGGGGAGACTGTCCAAAAAGTCAAAACTAAAATATGATATACGCTGGATATATTGTAGTGACATATATTAATACCGCTATATAAAGCGTATATAAGTATTTAACAGATAGTTTTCGGACAGTCTAGGGGGGGTACTGAAAAACACTCAAATGCCAACTATGGTATCCTCTTCACATTCAAGAAGTAATTCTGATTATGGTATGCGGCTGACTTTTAAGAATTAACCAACCCACCAACACCATCAAAAACCTATGAAACAAATCATTTGTAAAGGCTGTGGCAAAAGCTTCTCCATTTCACCTGA
>NZ_JAXEGN010000243.1:0-11952 GCF_034103065.1 Bullifex sp.
CAGATTATTGCATCAACACGAGTAGCCATCTTAAATGAACCAGCCTTAAACTCATGAACAAGGCCATCCTTACTTCTTGTGCCCTCAGGGAAGATTGTCATTGGAAGTCCACCTTTTATGTTTTCAGAGCCTTGAAGGATAGCTTTAATTGAGTCTCTTGGACTCTTTCTATCGATATAAACTGAATTTAGGACACTAAACCAATTGCTTACTATTGGAATTTTCTTTACTTCAACCTTACCAATGAAGCCTGTAAATACATTCTTTGGATACATTACAGCAATACAATCAAGGAGGGAGGTATGATTTGCGATAAAGCAAATTCTTCCTTCGCTTGGAATATTTTCAGATCCTTCTAGGACAACCTTACCACCAAGTAATAAGAATATTAATCTTATTAAGAAGTGTGCTGTTTTATCGATAATAAATCGTGATGCCTTTTCATTTCCCGCTTTTCTAAATAAAAAAGAAATAAAAATAGGCACATAGCTCAAAATTAAAAATGGAATTATAATAATTGCAGCAATAGCAATCTTAATAAACTTAATCATAACTCATCCCTTTTCACATTATATAATCTTGCATAAAGGCCATTCTTTGCAAGTAATTCTTGATGGTTTCCAGCTTCTTTTACACTGCCCTTCTCAATGACAAATATTTTATCACAATCAACGATAGTTGAGAGTCTATGGGCTATTACAATTGAAGTCTTTCCTTTAGAAATATTGTTAAAGGCATCTTGAATTAATGCTTCACTTTCACTATCCAAGCTACTTGTTGCTTCATCAAAGATTAATATTGGTGGGTTTTTCAAAAATACTCTTGCAATTGATAATCTTTGCTTTTGACCACCAGATAATCTAGTACCACGTTCTCCAACCTCTGTATCGAGCCCCTCAGGTAAACCTTTAACAAAGTCATATAGATTTGCAATCTTTAATGCTTTCCAAAGTTCTTCATCAGTTGCATCGCTCTTTCCATATCTAAGGTTTTCTCTAATTGATGCATCAAATAAGAATACATTTTGTTGAACAAATCCAATTGCCTTATGTAAGGACTCTTGGGTTACATTCTTTATATCAACACCATCAATAGTGATACTTCCCTTATCACGCTCATAGAATCTTGCTAAAAGAGAGACAATTGTTGTTTTTCCAGCACCACTTTCACCAACTATAGCAACTCTAGATCCTCCAGGAATTACTAAATCTAAGTTTGAAGTTACCTTTTCTCCACTTCTTGATTCATATGAAAAAGAAACATCATCAAACTTAATTGTTGCATCCTTCACAACTAGCTCTTTTGCATCCTTTTCATCTTCAATTTCAGGCTTAATATCCATTACCTCGGTAAAGCGTTCAAAAGAGGCAATACCCTGTTGAAGTTGCTCTGTAAAGTTAATAAGTCGATCAATTGGAGGTAATACTACAGAAACATAGAGGACGAATGTTAATAAATCTGTAAGTTCTGCATAACCAAAAGCAATTAATAACGCTCCTCCTGCAACTGTAACTAGGTAGTATAAGTCTCTCATAAAGCCAATTCCAGCATGGTAAGAAGCCATTTGCTTATACATTGCTTCTCTTGTTTCCTTTAGCTTTACATTTGATGCTTCAAACTTATTCTTTTGGAAGTTCTCTTGTGCAAAGGATTTTACCTCTCTTATCCCTTGGATAGAGTTCTCTGCATCAACATTAATATTTGCAACAGATCTTCTAACTGCCCTATTTTTTTCCTTCATTCTGTGTCCAAAAACAATGCCATAGAAGAGCATAAATGGAAGTGGAATTAAAGAAACAAGCGCAAGTGGAACTGAAATAAAGAACATTAAAATATATGCGCCAATAATTGTTGCAATACTTATTAATAAATCTTCAGGACCATGGTGAGCTACTTCAGCAATCTGGAACAAATCGTTTGAAATTCTACTCATTATTGTTCCAGTCTTTGTTTTATCAAAATATGAAAAAGAAAGGGTTTGAAGATGAGAGAATAAATCCTCTCTCATCTTATTTTCCATTCTAACACCTAAAATATGTCCCCAACGAATCCTAACGTAGTTACTTACAGCTTGAATAATATAGACAGCTATCATAATGGCAAAAATAATAGTCATTCCATGATAATCTCTTTCAGGTATTGGCTTATTTAATAAATACCTAGTTAACATTGGAAAAAGAATAGAAAGCACAGATGAAAAAGTTGCAACTGAAATATCTAAAATAAATAGATTTAGAAAGGGCTTATAGTAAGCTACAAATCTCTTGAAAAGCTTCATTTTGCTCTCCTAAATAATCCAAATATGCGACTGATAATACCCTTCTTTGGCTCTGTAGTTTTTTGAGAAGGAGCGCTTTTGACATTAGGCATACCACTTACGCTACTTTTCCTTTTATTATCACTACTTTCTTTCTTAACGCTTTTTGCTTGCTCACTTGAACCATATGTTTTCTTATAGTAAGCCATTCTCTCTTCAGGAGACATTTTGGCAAGCTTATCGTAATCAACTGATTTTTTACCTTTTTCACTAACCTTCTTTTGGGTTGTACCCTTCTTTGCTCTAGTCTTAGATTGCTTTGGACTTTTCTTAACACTCTTATAGCCAGCACTTTTATCTTCTACTTCAACTAAACCAACTTCGTCAGCCCACAATACAGGTATTTTCATTTGAATATAGTTTTCAATAGCCTCTAGGCCATAAATGTATTCTTCACAAGCTAAGGTAATCGCCTTTCCACTCTTACCAGCTCTTGCTGTTCTTCCAATTCTATGAACATATGCTTCATAGTCTTCAGGAATATCGTAATTTACTACTAATTCAAGGTCATCAATTTGTAAGCCTCTTGCAGCAATATCTGTTGCAACTAAGATATCAAGACTACCATTTTTCATCTTATTTAGAGCATCTAAGCGCTCCTTTTGAGGCATATCACCCATAAGGTAGCTAGTTTTATATCCATTTAAGGCAAGACGTTTTGAAACCTCAACAGCACGTCCTTTAGTATTTGTAAAAATTAAACAACTTTTTGGAGCAATCTTATTTAAAAGAGAGAGTAATAGAGAAAACTTTTCATCTTTAGAAACATGAAATAGTTCTTGAGTAATATTTTTAACAGTTATTTCTTCAGGTTGACTTTCGATTTCAATTGGGTCATTCATATACTCCCAAGCTAAATTTCTAACTCTTGTTGAGAGTGTTGCAGAAAGTAATAGTGTTTGACGATCTTCCTTTGCACACATCATAGAGAACATTCTTTGAACATCAGGATAAAAACCCATATCAAACATTCTGTCTGCTTCATCGATAACAACAGTAGAAAACTGTCTAAAATCAATTTTACTAGATGATGCGAAATCAATTAATCTTCCAGGGGTTCCAACATATAGAGAAAGTCCTGAGCTAATCTCTTCATTTTGTCTTTGGTAACCAACACCACCATAGAAACAACCGACCTTAAAACCATCAAGATGACTTGAGAGTAATTTAGCGTCTTCCTCAATTTGAAGTGCAAGCTCTCTTGTTGGTGCAATTACTAAACTAACTGGAAGAGGAAGATTTGCATTCTTCCTCTTCTGGTATTGTTCTAAAATAGTAATAAGATATACAGCAGTTTTTCCTGATCCTGTCTTGGATTGAACCATTACATCCTTTCCCGATAGAGAAACAGGAAGAACCATTTCTTGAACGTTTGTACAACTATCAAAACCAGAAGCTTTTATTCCTTCTAGAACATTATCTGTTAAACCTAATTGATTAAAATTCATATATTACCCAATAAAAAAATTCTTATATTCAATAACTACATTATTATTGTATTAAGATTTTTTGTCTATTGGAAATAACTACTCTATTAATCAAGTTCGTGTGCTCTTACATATGTTGTAACACGTTTTACAAAATCAAAATCACATTTGATAGGTTTTGAGTTCAAAGTAGAAACAGGCATTGCCGCCATACTTGTTGATGAAATAAAGAGTGTATCTGCACTCTCAATTTCACTTAACTTTGGACTTTCAAATACTACTTTTACACCCATTTCTTCCAATGCTTTTAGTACAGAAATTCTTGTAACTCCAGAGAGGACATATTCATCACCTGCGGTGTAAATTACATTATCCTTTAACATATAGAAGTTAGAGCGAGTTCCTTCAAGCACTCTATTATTTCTATCAACTAGTAGAGCTTCAAAAGCACCTTTGCTTTTTGCATCTTCTAGTGCAAGGTAGCTAAGTAGCAAATTACTTGTTTTACACTTTGGCATAAAGCGTTCGCCAAAATAGGTGGTAACCCCAATTCCCTTTTCATAGTAAGAATCAGGGTATGTTAATAAATCTTGGTATGTAATAAATACTTGAGGATTTTTTCCCCCGATAACTAAAATACGCATTGTAACGTCCTTTAAGTTATCCTTTTTAATTAACTTTTCAATGTTTTCTTTAAGATTAAGAGCAGGAAGCTTCATATTTAACATTGCAGCACTTTCTTTTAATCTTTTTTCATGATCACAAAGGTGTACTACCTTTCCTCCAAGTACTCTTAAAGCTTCATAGACAGAAAAATTACATTGAACTTCACGGGATGTAATTGAAACAACTGCATCCTCTTCTTTTATTAATTCACCATTTTTAATAGCACTCTTATTCATATCTTAATATCTCCCTTGGTTTAGAACCATTTGCAGGTCCTACAATACCTTCTTCTTCCATCTGTTCAACGAGCTTAGCCGCTCTGTTGTATCCAATTCCAAGTCTTCTTTGGAGATATGAAGCAGAAGCACCCTTTCTTTCAAATACTATCTGCTTAGCTTTTTCATACATATCTTCATCGCCATTACCACAAGAGTCAGATCCATCGTCATATGAATCCTCTTCGACATCATCCTCAAAGATTGACTCATCGAGGTAATCTGGTTCACCTTGCGACTTAACATAGCTAACAACCTTATCAACTTCATCATCAGATAAGAAGGCACCTTGAATACGACTTAATGCATTTGAGCCATTTGCAAGATAGAGCATATCACCTCTACCAAGGAGGTTCTCAGCTCCTGATTCATCAAGAATAATTCTACTGTTCATTGCAGAAGATACTGCAAATGAAATACGTGATGGAATATTATTCTTAATTGTACCTGTAATAACTTCACTAGAAGGTCTTTGGGTTGCCATAACAACATGGATACCTGCTGCTCTTGCCTTTGCCATTAGTCTTGCAACATAGCTCTCCATATCCTTTCCAATTACAGTCATAAGGTCAGCAAACTCATCCATGATTAATACAATATATGGCATCTTCTCTGTAGCATAACCAAGAGTATGAACACTTTGGTTAAACCCTTCGATGTTTCTTGTACCAATTTGAGAAAAGACTCTATATCGCCTTTCCATTTCATCAACTAACCATGAAAGCATCTTTAATACTCTCTTTGGTTCTGTAATTACAGGGGTTAGTAAGTGTGGTATTCTATTGTAAACTTGTAGTTCTACAACCTTTGGGTCAACCATAATAAGTCTTACTTCCTTAGGACTCTTTGTGTATAAAATAGAAACAATTAAACCATTAATACATACACTCTTACCAGAACCAGTAGTACCAGCAATCAATAGATGTGGAGTTTTAGCAACATCTAGCATCATAGGCTCACCTAAGATATTGCGTCCTAAAATCATTGGAACCTTATACCCACTTTCTTTTAATGGATCTAAAAGTTCTTTAAAGCCTACAGTAGCTCTCTTTTCATTTGGAACCTCAATACCAATAGCGCTCTTACCTGGTACTGGAGCAAGTATTCTTATTTGTTTACCTCCAATACGCATACTGATGTTGTTTTGCAGTGAAGTAACCTTAGAGACCATAATTCCTGGAGCTAAGTCATATTCAAACATAGTAACAGTTGGTCCCTTGATGATATTAATTAATGTTACATCTACTCTAAAGTCATGCATTACAGTGCACATTAACTCACCTAAAGCTCTAGTATCATCATCAATTTCATAACTTGCTTGAGGATAGGTCTTTAAAAGGTCTGAGTTTGGAGGATTGTATCCTCTTTTTTGACGATTTAATATAGCCTCTTCACCAGCATTGTTGCTAGCTAGCCCGCCAATACCAACTTTAAATTCAATTTGGGATGAGTTTTCTTCACTCTTTACTTCTTTAGCATCCTCAAGTTGAGCCCCACCTACCATTTTTGCAGTACTTGCACTTTGATAGTATGAATCTGTACGAGGTAATTCATGAACATCATCCTTTTTTAAGGAAATACCTTGAGCTTCAAGCTCTGCTCTAACTTTAGCTTCAGCTTCTTTTCTATATTGCTCTCTAAGTAAGCTTTCACGTCTTGCACGATCTTCTTCTATTAATTTTGCCTTTAATCTCTCAGCTTCCTCTTCAGCCTCTCTCTTAAGCTGTTCATTACGCTCTCTTTCTTCTTTTTCTGCTTCTAAAGCTTTAATATCTTCAGCCTTTTTACGCATTCTAATAGCATCAGAGAGAGATGCTGCTATTTCTGTTTTTGACGCCCCACTTTCCTGCTTAACTTGAGTAGTAGAGACAAAAGGTCTAGAAGGGGTTGAAGATGTATCACGAGACTCATGAAGGGCTTGGAACATCTGATATCGAGGATGTGTTGGAGGAAGGTTTGAAGGTGCAAAGGACTCTTTCTTTACTGCCTCATCTACCTTTTCTTCACTCTTTGGAGTAACAGGTGCTGTAGCAGTTGCGTTATCTTTCTTTTTTAACGCCTCAAACATTCTATATCTAGGGTGTGTTGGAGGAAGATTTGAAGGAGCAATAGATGGATCATTACTAATTTTAGTCTCCTCTTTTTTATCCTCAAAACCAATAATCGGACGTTGATTTACAATTTGACTTTCCACCTCATCTTTATTAATTCGCTCTAAGGTTGTGCCTAAAAGACTTGTTGGTCTTTTGATAGTAAAGCTTTCTACCTCATCCTCTTTACACTTTTCCTCAACTCTTTCTTTTGCACTCTGAAAGGCCGTAATAGATGCAGTTGGAGAATCATAGATATGATCAACAGTTGCTTCACTTTTTATCTCATCAACTATTTCATTATTAGGTGCATCATCACTTGAAAATGTTGAAAACTTTGGAAGTGTTGGTGCCTTTGGAAATGAAATTGGACTTGAAGGATCATATGTGTTTTCTTCAACGTTTTTAGTATTTTCTTCTTGATTTGTTTCTTTCTTTACAACTTCTTTTTTCTTATCCTTCTTAGGATGTTTTTTTTGATAACGAGCATTTAATGCTGAAGTTATCACAATTAAAATCATGAAAAGTATTACTTCTAAAACTAAACATAATATTATCAAAGAAGGTCGTTGGTTAACTTTTGAAATAATAAAGGCTGGGACATTAATTCCATTAAAAGTATGAAAAGCAACCAAAAGAGAGTAATACATGAAAATCATGTAAAAAACTAATAACAAGCTAAAAGGTTTTCTCCTTCTAACGGCTAAACCAAATACTCCCAAGAAAATAAATAAAGCTGCTGGTATATATACACAATAAGACGAATTAGTTAAGCAAAGATAATCTAAATATGGAGTAAGGAACTTAGAAAAAAGTCCAATGTGCTTAGAAGCAGCTAATGCTGCCCCAAAGAGCAGCATTATTAGTGAAAATAGTAGTGAAAAAATCTTTTTTTTCTTTTTTTCCATGTCAGTTTTTCTTCCTCATAAGAGCAAGGTGGCGTTGTTCATCTAGAAATGGGACTTGAAGTGGTATGACATCGAGTTTCCAAGCTGAAAGATTTTCAGTCTCAGCAAGGAGGTAGCTTTTTCTACCTTTATAAGCTGCAAACACACCGTCTGTTGTCAATAGCCTCTCAACATCCTGGATGATATCGTATATAGGATGAAAAGCTCTACAAGTAATTGTATCGAATTTTTCATCAACCTCACTCACATCCTTTGCAATGATTTTAACATTAGTAAGGTTACACCTTAAAATAACATTTTTTAAAAAATCGACTCTTCGCTTCATACGCTCGATAAGTACAATAGGAGAGTCGAGCATAATAGCCAGTACAATTCCAGGAAATCCTGCCCCGGAACCAAGGTCTGCAATAACACCTTTATTTATCTTTTCAATTTCCTTAATCCCTGCTAAAGAGTCAAGAATATGTTTAATAATTAACTCTGATCTATCTTGATAGCCAACAAGCTTATAAACAGGATTAAAAAGCTCTATTTCCTTAATATACTTTTCAAGCTTATCAATTTGATCTTGAGTTAACTCTATTTTTAATTTATTTGCACCTTCAATTAGTAGATCCATGTTCACCTCTTGTTTTTAAATACATCATCAAAAGTGCTGCATCTGATACTCTTACACCACTAATTCTCATTGCCTGACCGACATTCTGAGGCTTAATAGCCTTAAACTTTTCTCTAGACTCGCTAGAAAGGCCATCAATTAAATCGTAGTTAATATCATCAGGAATTAATATCTTCTCACTCTTATCAAACTTAGATGCCTCGGTTTCCTGTCTTTTTAAGTACCCTGCATACTTAATATCAAGCTCAACTTCTCTCTTAACAGAGAGAGAATACTCCTTGATAGCTGGAACTTTACTTTCAAGATAAATGATATCAACCTCAGGTTCCTTTAATAGATCGAGGCCATTTTTACCTCTCTCTTTATAAGACTTTATTAATGTCTTTAAAGAGTCCATCTTATTAATTTTATCATTTAATCTTTCAAGCTTTTCATCACTTACACTATGCTTCTCATATGCAAGACGAGTTAACCTCATATCAGCATTATCATGGCGTAAAGATAATCTATACTCTGCACGAGAAGTAAACATTCTATATGGTTCTTTAGTTCCCTTTGTTACAAGGTCATCAATTAATACACCAATGTATGCCTCTGTACGCTTTAAGATTAATGGATCTTCTCCTCTTAACTTCAATGCTGCGTTAATACCTGCAATTAATCCCTGGGCAGCAGCTTCTTCATAACCAGAGGTTCCATTAGTTTGGCCTGCAATAAACAGGTTTTCAAGTCTCTTAGACTCAAGAGATGGATAAAGACCTGTAGGATCGATGTAGTCATACTCAACGGCATATGCAGGACGCATAATTTCACAGTGTTTTAAGCCAGGTAGAGTTCTAATAAACTTGTGCTGAACCTCTTCAGGAAGAGATGAAGAAAGTCCATTTAAATACATTTCCTCTGTTCCATTACCTTCTGGTTCAACAAATATTTGATGTCTCTCACGCTCTGGGAATCTTACAACCTTATCCTCAATTGAAGGACAATAGCGAGGTCCTTTTCCTACAATTTTTCCTCCATAAAGAGGAGAACGATGAATATTATCTCTAATTATTTTATGAGTTTCGTCATTAGTCCAAGTTACATAACATGGTAACTGGGAGCGAATAATTTCATCATTATCAAATGAGAAAGGGATAATCTCTTCATCTCCTGGTTGAATTTCAAGTTCATCAAAGTCTAGAGATGATTTCCTAACTCTTGCAGGTGTTCCTGTCTTCATTCTACCAACGTTAAAGCCAAGCTTTCTTAAGTTATCACCAAGGCCTACTGCGGCCATCTCACCAAGACGACCACAAGGAGCATCGTATTCACCAATGAAGATTCTTCCATTCATGAAGGTACCGGTTGTAAGTACAACTGCACGTGAAGATATATGCCAACCTCTTTCTGTTACAACACCAATACATTTATTATCTTCGATGAGTAAATCAGTGACTGTATCCATAAACAGAGAAAGATGGTCTGTTTTTTCAAGAGTCTCCTTAGCAAGACGTGAATATGAAAATTTATCAGCCTGAGCACGAGGTGCTTGCACCGCAGGTCCTCTTCTCTTATTTAAAATTCTAAACTGGATAAAAGTATCATCAATTAGATGCCCCATTAAACCACCAAGGGCGTCTATTTCACGAACCAAGTTACCTTTTGCTAATCCGCCAATAGCAGGATTACAAGAAAGGCGTCCAATTGCATCTAAGGACTGAGTAATCATAAGGGTGTCAAAGCCCTGTCTAGCAGCTGCACTCGCAGCTTCAATCCCGGCATGTCCGCCGCCAATAACAATTATATCGTAATCTCTCATATTATTTACCTAAACAGAAATTTGAAAAGAGTGTATCAAGTAACTCTTCGTTTGTAACCTCTCCTGTAATTTCCCCAAGAATGGATAGAGCACTTTGGAAGAATAAAGCAAGGATATCAACACTTTCATTTTCATTTGATAGTATAAATTTCAGCATTTCAACAAGTCTAACTAAACCGTCTCTTTGTCTTTCACTATCAATCGAAATAGCACCTAATTCACTTTCACTGCTCTTAGAAGAAAGCTCTTGATAAATTGAATCTAATAAAAGAGAAATTCCCTCTCCATTAACAGTTGAAATAGCTAAGCCTTCACCTTTTTCTAAGTCACTTTTAGTTTTTACAACGATAGTTTTAGTCTTCCAAGTTATCTCTTCCTTTTCTCCTGGAGCAAGTAGAAGAAGAACTAAATCGGCTTCATTAATTAGCTTTTCACTTCTCTTAATACCTTCACTTTCAATTAAATCATCACTATCTCTTAGTCCTGCAGTATCAAAGAGACGTACAGGAATATCGTGGATAGTTGTAAAGGATTCAATGTAATCACGAGTTGTACCTGCAATTGGAGAAACAATTGCTCTATTTTCTTTAGTAAGCAAATTAAAGAGTGAACTCTTTCCTGCATTAGCAGCACCAGCTAGTACGATTTTTGCACCTTCACGGTATATAGTTCCAGCACTGTAGGTTTTAACAATCTCATCAAGATTACTAATTATTTCATTGATCTCAGCTTTTGGCATTATCCAATCTTCTAAGATTTCATCCTCAGCATAATCTAATTGAACCTCTAAAGAAGCAAGTATGTTTATAAGTTTATTTTTTATAGCTAAAAGTCGATTTTTAAGTCCACCTTCTAGACGCTCAAGAGCAGCCTCTTGACCTCTAATACTCTTAGAGGAAATTAGCTCTTCAACAGCTTCCGCTTGAGTTAAATCAAGTCTACCATGCATGAATGCTCTAAAGGTGAATTCACCTCTTTTAGCTTGTCTAATTCCGATTGATTCAAGTAAGAGGAAAATACGTTTTAATCCAGTTAATGAACCATGAGCATTAATCTCTAATGCTTCTTCTCCTGTATATCCATAGCCTTTTTTAAAAACAGCTACCAATACTTCATCAACAATACTATTTTGTTTATCAATTAAATTCCCATAAACAAGAGTATTTGTTTTTGCTCTTTTTAATTTTTCAGGTCGATCAAATACACTGGAAAGCAAATCAATAACACCATCACCACTAAGCCTTACAATTGCAATTGCGGATGGTGCATAAGCTGTTGCTAATGCATAAATTGGTTCATTTGTCGTATAGGCATCCATAGCAAATCATTATAGCCTGTTGATAAAATCTACACAAGGAAGGTAATATAGTCTCATGTTTGATATCTTAAGCCAAAAAGAGCGAAGTATAATGAATAAAACCATTAGAGAATTCTTTGATTCAAAGGATTATCTTGAGGTTTTTACTCCTACCCTATCCCCTGATTTAATTCCAGAACCAACAATTCAGAACTTTGAAACAAAGTTTATAAATGAATTTGCTGGAAACCTTGATTTATATCTAATTCCATCACCTGAAGTATATATGAAGCGCCTACTTGCAAATGGCTTTCCTTCTATCTACCAAATTTCTAGTTGCTTTAGAAATAGTGAACAGCTAGGAGAAATTCATAATCCTGAGTTTTCAATGCTCGAATACTATACTTTAGACTATGATGAAAATGACTCAATTACCTTAACTGAAGAGCTATTAAAGGCAATTAAAAGGCCAACAACTCCTAGTTATGCACTTCCACCATTTATTAAAATGAGTGTTAATGATGCTATAAAAAAGTATGCAGGACTTGACCT
>NZ_JAXEGN010000244.1:0-13583 GCF_034103065.1 Bullifex sp.
TTCAGAGTCATTGAGAGACTATCTTTCCTCTTTAACTTTTAGTGAAAGTGAACTTGAAGAGAAGAATGCAAGACTTTCACAGCTTCAAAGAATTAAGAAAAAGTATGGTCCTTCAATTAGTGATGCAATTAAAAAGAGGGATGAGTATAAGCTTTTTATTAGTAGTGCAGATAATGCTGAAGAATTAATTATTGAAAGTGAAAAGGTTTTAGCTCGAAAAAAGGAATTACTAAACACTGCATCTATTAACTTAAGCTTGAAGAGAAAGAATGGAGCTAAGGATTTAGAACATAAAATACTAGCTATTCTTAAAAAGCTTTCAATGGATGGTGCAGAATTTAAAGTAGCATTTGAAGAAATAAATCCTTCAAGTGAGGGCTGTGATAAAATAGAGTTTTTAATTAGAGCAAATAAAGGTGAGAAGATGGGAGCAATAAAAGATGTTGCTTCTGGAGGTGAGCTATCAAGAATCTTACTTTCTCTAAAGGCTGTTCTTGCTAAAGAGGATGAAACTGAAACTCTCGTCTTTGATGAGGTTGATAGTGGAATAGGTGGTCTTGTTTCAGCAAATGTTGGAGATGTTATTTTAGCCCTTTCTAAGGATCATCAAGTCATTGCTATTACACACTCTGCTCAAATTGCCGCAAAAGCAAATGAGCACTATTTAGTATATAAAAAAGAAGAGGGTGGAAGAACTCTTTCACATTTAAAGAAAATTGAAAAAGATGAAAGAGTAAAAGAAATCGCTCGCCTATTATCAGGTAAAGCGAGCGAAAGTGCTTTAAATCATGCAAGAGAGTTAATTGAAGTTTAATGTTCTATAGAGCTCTCTTGCTCTATCTTGTGAAATTTTTAATTCCTTTCGGCCAATGAAGTATTCATAGATCTCATTTTGTAGATTCTTGCTATCAGGTTCAAAGCCAAAGTTTCTAATTACCTGGAAGAATGAAATAATATTCTCTGCAGTTTCTTCATCTAAGCCTCTAGTTCTAACAACCATTGCAAGCTTTGTAATATCTGAGTTCAAGAACTGTGAGACAAGCTTAATCTCATTAACTCGTCCATATTTAGCAATGATATCAAGGAGAACTACGAAATAAGCTTTCTTTTGCCTCCACTTTATTTGATCTTGCGGAATTGAATTTAATGCCTTTAACATCTTAAGCGCAAGCCCAAGATTTTCAAGAATCTGAGTCTTCATAGGAAGATACTTACTATTCTTTGTTAATACAGAGAAGTGATAAAGTGCATTAACGATTGATTCAATCTCAGAAAGAGGTAGATAGCTAGTTGCTTTATCAACCCACTTGTTATACTTATCAACAACAAGGAGAGGAATCTCATCATTAGTAATTCTATATCTTTCCATAGGAGCATTATTTGATGCTAAATAAAGATTTAATCCACCCTGAATTGATGAAGATGAGAGAACTGTAAAATCATACTTGATAAGTGAAATAGTATCGTGGAATTTAATTCTAGCATTATCCTCACACTCACTTATATATTCATCAATTTTGAAGCGTCCATATTTATCTTCGTAATCTGCTTTAACTGCAATAACTCTATTTAAATAGAAGTAGATTGCTGCTTCGCATTCGCCAGATAAATCTTTAAGCTCTGCTTGAGCAATACTCATTCCATCACCTTGAGCTTTAATATTACTCTTGGCTTTTCTAAGCTCTGATAAGAAAGGTAAGAGTAAATCTTCGCTAGTATAAGGTTGGAACATCTTCATAGCATAGAGAGCATATCTAATATTCTGTCTTGGCTCGATTCCAGAAATATCATTAAAGAAGAATCCACAGCTTGTAAAGGAGAAGTGCTTATATTGAATACCTGAAAGGAGTGCAGAAATTTCACTATCATACTCAGCTGAGAAATTGTACTTCTCATGAAGACGAGCAATAACATCTTGCATTGTATCTTTACATACATATACACTACCAGCTTCATCTAAAATCATAGAGGAGGTAATATTACTTGGGAAAATCTTCTTACACTCGTTATCAAAAATTACATCAAGCTTTTCAGCAAGCTCTGCTAAAGCGTTTCTAAGTGGAGTTCTCCACTTTTGGTTCCAGCCTTCCTCACCACCAGTGTGACAACCACAATCTTTATACCACCTCGAAACACCATGAGAACAAGACCAAGAAGTACCTTTTCCTTCTTCTCCTTTATGAAGTACTGCATGTAATTTTGGGCTATGAGTTTCAAGATAAGCTCCGTAGTTAGTGAGTTCAAAGTCATCACGCTCTTGAATTTTCTTAATTAGTGCAGCAAGAGCCATATCACCAAATGGTTCATGGTGTCCATAAATTTCACCATCGGTTGCAGTATGAATTAAGTTTTGCTTATCTGTATTTTTGATATCTAATAATTTTGCATATAGTTCATCGGCATTTCTAAGAGCATGGCCAAAGCTAATACTCTCAGCAAGACCTGGGTGATAAAAAAATCCTGCTATTTCTTTACCTTGTTTACCTGTTAAAATAAAAGGTTCAGAATAAGGAGCAGGGCGACCATTTAAATCTTCAAGTTGGTGTGTGTAGGGATTTTCTATGCTCTTACACTGCCAAGGAGAAAGAACAACGAATTTAATACCAGCTTCTGAAAGTAGGTCAATTACATTTTCATTAATACCAGCTTCAGGAAGCCACATACCTTCAGGCATACGATTAAAGCGATAAATGAAGTCTTCAATACCCCATTCAATTTGGCGCTTTGCATCACTAATTTTATCAAGTGGTAAAATTGTATGGTTATAGCCCATTGCCATTCCATTACCATGACCAAGGCGTTTTACACTATCCTTATCTGCCTCAACTATCATATCATGATAAATTGGATGTTTTTCTTTAAGCCAAGCCATAATAGTATGGCCATAGTTAAAAGAAATATAGCTATAGTTATTGGTTAATGACATTATTTTGCCATCAGGACCTAAATAACGAGAAAAAGCATTTGCTCCATAGCATTCAGAGCAAATTCTTTCATTCCAGTTGTCAAAAGGAGCAGCACTTGTCTGCTTTTCAATAATACCTGTATATGGATTCTCCCTAGGCGGTTGATAGAAGTGCCCATGGAGTATTAAAGATGTTCTATTGTTACTCATAAGAGAAATTTTAACAAAGGAAATATTCACCCACAAGGAAGAAGTTGTGTACATTTTTATGTTTTTTACAAAAATTTTACGAATTATCGTCCATTTTGTGGGTTTTTTGGCATTTTATTAAGCCATCTATTTGATAGAATGTTATATTCTATAAATTATGTAAGGTTGACTAAATTTTGATTAATCCTTAACCTATTACAGTTAAGGGGTTGCAAATGGTATTGATCAAAATTGATTCCCTCTCTCAAAATGAACTGCAATACATTGCAGAACAAGAGGGAATTGAGGATTTTGATACGCTCTCAAGAGAAGAGCTTATCGATGTGCTTAAAGACATATACGAGGATGAAGATTCAGATATCCCAAGTGTAACAGGAGACAATGTCAATAAGCGATATGTCGCTGGAATTAGTGCATATCGAGGTGATGTCGATGAGGCTGTTCCAAGTCTTCCTGGTGTTGAAGAGCTACCAGCGTTATATCCAGAAACTTCCATTCACGTACTAAATAAAAATGCATCTTGGCTTTATTGCTATTGGTCTATAGCTCCAGGTGATTTGGAATCATATGATGAAAAATTTGGCACATATGAGCTATATCTCAATGTCAATGTAACTGGTAAAGAAATTAGTGAGAAATATGACATAAAGATTGACCGAGAAGATGTAGAGTGGAATATTAGTGTTCCTCATTTACATGGTGAATGTAGAGTTTCTCTCGTTTTGCAAACAGCAGAAAAAAGATACTTACTTGCACAAAGTGAAGCTGTTCCACTTGTATACTGCTATTGGCTTAATAACAGTGTAAAGGTTAATGTTGATGAGGAGTTATTTGTTCGTTACTTAGCTCCAATAACAAATAGGGATGGTTATATCATTCCAAGTGATATCGTTGAAGAAATCATCGATAAAGTTAGGAACGAGGTGGAAAAATAATGGACATCACAGCTAATGTAAATTTGGTTCTACATGCACATTTGCCTTATGTAAGGCACCTAGAATATCCACGCTTTTTGGAAGAGGATTGGCTCTTTGAAGCGCTTCATGAGACATACATCCCTCTATTAAGAGTTTTAGAAGATTTAGAAAAAAATAATAAAAGATTCAAACTTACTATTTGTTTTTCACCAACACTAACAACAATGTGTCTTGATGGTCCTCTTCAGGAGCGCTTTGTTGATTATCTTACATCAAGAATTGAGCTTGGAGAAAAAGAAGTAGTTAGATGTAAAAAAGAGTGTCCTGAGGCATTAAAGGTAGCAACATACTATTTAAACCAAGCAAAGGATAATCTTGATTTCTATGAAGCTTGTGGAAGAAATATTCTTTCTCGTTATGGTGAACTTGCAAAAAAGGGATATATTGAGTTAGTTGCTACTGCTGCAACTAATGCATATCTACCTCTATATAGAAACTATGAGACAGCTATTCGTGCTCAAATTGAGCTTGGAATAAAGAGTCATATTAGTGTTTTCGGCTCAATGCCTAAAGGCTTTTGGCTTCCTGAATGTGGATACTATCCAGGAGTTGAAAAGATTTTAGATGAGTATGGAATTAAGTGGGTACAACTTCCAAGCCAAGCTGTAATTACAGCAAAGAATAAGCTTGAAAGAGCAGATCATGCACCAACCCTTATTGCTGATTCTAATGTAACTAGCTTTATTCGCGACTGGTCATTAACTAACCTAGTTTGGTCTGATGTTTATGGCTATCCTTGTGACTCTGATTACAGAGAGTTCTATCGTGATATCGGCTATGACCTTCCTATGTCTTATATTAAGCCATATATTCATGATGATATTCGTGTATTTACAGGCTATAAGTATTGGGCAATTACTTCAAAGAGTGCAGTTGAAAAGAAGTTCTATGACTTCGATAAGGCTAAAGCTAAGGTTCTTCTTCACAGTGATAACTTCTTGTATCACATCAGACGTAGAGGATTAGCATTAAGTGCTGAAACAGATGAAATTCCAACTTACACAATTTGTTTCGATGCTGATCTCTTTGGCCACAGATGGTTTGAAGGTATTGAGTTTATCAAAAATATTCTTCTTTCAGATACTAGTAAAACTGGAATTAACTTTACAACTCCATCTGAATGCTTGAATTATGTCTTTGAAACTGAAAGAGGATATTTTAATGAGTGTTCATGGGGACGTGGTGGTTTTTCTGATGTATGGCTTGATGGCTCTAATGCTTGGATTTATCGTCACACTCATAAGGCTATTGAAAGGATGCAAGAGCTTGCATTCAGATTCCCAAATCAATCATCTCTTAAAGCAAGATTCTTAAATCAGGCAGCAAGAGAAGTTGTACTTGCAATGGCATCTGACTGGCCTTATATTCTATATGATAAAACAAGTGTAGGGTATGCTGAGAAGCGTCTTAGAAACCATGTAGGTTCATTCAATGTTGTATATTCTAATATGTGTAAAAACGCAGTTAATACTGAATGGCTCATTAAAGCTGAAAGAAGAAATGCAATTTTCCCAGATATTGATTACAACATATTTTTACCAAAAAATATAAAATAATTACTGAATGTTACAAAAGAAAACTACCTAATTAACTTTAGGTAGTTTTTTTATGTACGCACACTTTAAAAGATTTATTTTATCCAAAAATTCTCAAAAAGTGGGAGTTATGGGGTAGAATGTGGTAAAAAGTGGGATAAAATCCCATAAAGTGGTGGAGTTTTGAATGCTACTTACCGGTGAGTACATTGTAAGAGTAGATGAGAAAGGTAGAGTTTCTATACCTTCCAAGCTTCGTACTCTTCTTGGTGTCTCACAAATAGTAGTTACTAAAGGTTTTGATGGAAATTGCCTTGCTATATTTACCCCACAGTTCTTTGACGAGACAGTAACTAATGCAATTGCAGGTCAAGACGGACTACAAATCCTATCTCCTGTAGTAAGAAAGTTTACAAGAAAGTTTGTCTCCCCATCTCAAGTTCTTGATATCGACTCAAATGGAAGAATCAACATTCCTCTTTCATTAAGAGAACATGCTTCTATTGGTGTTAAAGAAGAAATCATATTAATTGGAATGGGTAAGTACATTGAGCTTTGGAATAAAGAAATGTATGAGGACTTAGATTCTGATGAATCAATTTCAGAACTTGCCCAAGAGCTAGCAGAGATGAAGAGGAGCTGAGCAAATGGAAATCTGTCATTACCCAGTTATGCACAAAGAGGTCCTTGAGTACCTTAAACCTGTTTCAGAGGAACCTGTCATGATTGATTGCACAACAGGTGAGGGTGGTCATACTGCGCTCTTTTTAGAAAAGTATCCAAATCTAAAGGTCATTGGACTTGATAGAGATAAAGAGATTCAAAAGAAAGCAATAGAAAGGTTCAAGGATTATGGAAAACGGTTTGAACCTCAAAACTGTTGGTTCAATGATTATTTAAAAGCAAGAGCTAGTGAAAGTGCAGATATTATCTTATTTGATTTAGGAATTAGTGTTTATCACTACGTTGAATCAGAAAGAGGATTTTCATTTGCACACGATGAAAATCTAGATATGCGTCTTAATGCAGAACAAGATTTATCTGCAGAGGATGTTGTAAATATTTACCCTGAAGATGAACTTGCAAACATTATCTATAAATATGGTGAGGAGCGATATTCAAGGCGAATTGCAGAGCGTATTTGTAGAGAACGCGAATTAAAGCGTATTACAAGTGCAAAGCAATTAGCAGATATTATTGCACAAGCTGTACCAGCTCAATATCGCCATGGTCGCATTAATCCTGCAACTCGCACCTTCCAAGCAATTAGGATTGAAGTAAATAAAGAGCTTGATAGAATTGAGCCCGCACTTAAGGAAGCTGTAAGAGTTGTTAAGAAGGGTGGCCGAATCGGGGTAATAACGTTTCACTCCTTAGAGGATAGAAAAGTTAAATGGTTCTTTAAGGATGAAAAGGCTAATAATGGGACAATCGAAATACTTACAAAAAAGCCGATTTGTCCTACGGAAGAAGAAACTAGTGTTAATTCACCTAGTAGAAGCGCAAAGCTAAGGATTGTTGAAAAAAAGTATGATTAACGAAAAAGAGATTAATAAATGGTTTACTACTCCTAATAAGGTACTTGTGTTATTTATTATTTTCTTTGCATTTGCTTCTGTATTTATTTCTCTATTTCAGAGAGCTGCTAAAAGCGATCTTGAGATGAAAATAAAGGTCAGTGAAGAAAGAGTATTAGTTCTTGAAGATCAAACTAGAATACTTGAAAGTGAGATAGCTACAGCAAAAAGTCCAGAAGCATTAATAGAAAGATCTGTTAAAAAACTTGTTCCTTATGAGGAAATTGATAGAACTTCAATCTTGCTAGCAAGAGGTGAAAATAAATGAAAATAGACCTTAAAGAGTTTACCTTAATAACTAATTCATTAGTCTTTGGAAATGCCATAATTGATGCAGTTTCCTTTGACTCAAGAAGTGTAAAAAAGGGAACTCTTTTTGTTGCTATTAAAGGAAAAAGTCAAAATGGCTTTAGTTTTGCATCTTCTGCGCTAGAAAATGGGGCAAGTGCTATATTAACTAGTCTTGATAACTTTTCATTTGCAAAACCTCTAATTGATAGAGGAGTTAATATAGTATTTTCTCATTCTCCATTAGAAGACTTACATAAAGTAATTGAAGTTAAAAGACACGAGATCAAAAATTTAATATCAATTGGTGTTACTGGTAGTTGTGGAAAAACAACAACTAAGGAAATGATTAGCTCAATCATTAGCCAAAGAGAGAAGTGTATTTCTACTATTGGAAATTTAAATAGTGAATATGGCTTAGCAATCAGCATGATGAATTTACAAAATGATAGTAAGTACTGTGTCTTTGAATGTGGAATTGATCATGTTGGCGAAATGGATAAAATGGTAAAAACTTTAGATCCTGATATTGCTGTAATTACTAATATCTCAAATAGTCATCTTGAGTCATTTGGCTCTAAAGATGTAACAGCAAGAGAAAAATCTAAAATTCTTTCATTAAATGCTATAGGCTTTATGGTAGAAGATGATAGCTATTACCAAGTAATAAAGAAAAATTATCCTCTTTTAAATCCTGTTTCCTTTGCCTTTGATAGTATTAAGGATTTAGGTTTAAATGGATTTGAAGTTACCTATAACAATAGAAGTTTTATTATTCCAGTAATAACAAAGGCAAAGCTAATTGATGCATCAATTGCAATTGCCGTTACAAAGTATTTAGGCTTTTCTGATGATGAAATAATTAACGGTCTTTCAAGTATTAATAACCTATTTGGTAGGGGAAGGGTTGTTATGGAAAGTGGCCTTGAAATTATTGAAGATTGCTATAATGCAAATCTTCCATCTTCAATTGATGCAATAAGAACAATAAGTAGACTCGAAACAAACGGAAGTAAACACGTAGTACTTGCAGATATGAGAGAACTAGGAAAGGAGAGTATTTCATCCCACATAGAGCTTGCAAAAGAGTTATATAATGCTGATGTTGATGATATCCTACTTTATGGAAGAGAAGTAAAAGCAACTTATAATAGATTGGTTGAGCTAGGTTTAAAGGATAAGGTATTCTACACTCCAGATTTTATTTCACTTTGCGATGAAGCAAAGAAAAGGACGAAGAAAGGTGATTTAGTCCTATTAAAGGGTAGTAGAGTAATGGCTCTAGAACGCTTATACCCTTCTCTTAGGGAGGTATGTTGATTGTCACTTTTTTTTTCATTCTCAATATGCTTTCTCTTAATGCCTTTAGTAATAAAGGCTTCATTAAAATTTACATCTCCAATAAAGCCTGAATTAAGTGAGCACATGGTTAAAGCAGGTACTCCTGCTTTTGGTTCTGTTGCAATAATAATATCTTTAATAATTACTTTTTTATTTTTTTATAGAACTAATGAAGGCTTGATAGCAGTTATTACAATTGTTTTGTTTTTCTTAGTTGGCTTTATTGATGATTTTCTAAAAGTAAAAAGAGTATCAAGTGATGGATTAAAAAGTCTTACAAAACTTTTACTTCAAATAATTGCTGCACTAATTGTTTCTATACTTGTTAGAAATTATGGGTATTATACAAATACAAATAAAGTAATTTATTACGTTTTAACAACTTTTTACATTGTATTTATAGTTAATGGAGTAAACATTACAGATGGCTTAGATGGCCTTGCTACAAAGTGTTCTATTGCACCATTTATAGTTTTTGCATTTTGTTTTACCTCAATAAGAAGTATTTCCTTAATTGCATTAGCCTCATACATTGCTTTTTTATACTACAACGCACCAAAGGCAAGTGTATTTATGGGGGATGCAGGAAGCCATATGCTAGGTTCAATTTTAGCTTTAATAGGATTACTTAGTACAAAACCATTTATGATGGCACTATCTTGTGGGGTATTTGCACTAGAGCTTCTTTCATCATTTATTCAAATCTTTTCGATTAGAGTATTCAAACGTAAAGTTTTTTCTATTGCACCAATACACCATGCATTAGAAAAGAAAGGGTATAAAGAGGAAAAAATCTGTGATAGATTTGCCTGCATTTCATTTTTATTCTCTATATTATCTGTTACTCTTTTCTTGGGGGCAAAATGAGAGAAGATAGAATTGTTGATTACAGTGACTATAGAGAAACACTTGAACTTGTAAGAGATAGAAATGAAGGAGCGCTATCTCCATTTACATTTATTTGTGTAACACTAATTTTAATATTAATGGGTGGTCTAACTCTATATTCTGCAAGCTATCCAGAAGCAATATCAAAGGGACTTCCTCATTACTATTTCATTTTAAAGCAAGGCATTTTTGCCCTTTTAGGATTATTTGCTGCAATAATAATTAATTACATACCTGAAAAGTGGTTAAAAATATCTTCATATTTGCTTTTAGCTCTTTCATTTATATTATTACTCTTAACACTATTTTCTCCATTTGGAGTAAGCGTAATGGGAGCAAGAAGGTGGCTTGACTTACCACTTATTCCATCCTTTCAACCAAGTGAAATAGCAAAGCTAGCATTAATTCTTTTTTTAAGTACATTCTTTTCCGATGAAAAGTTTAAAAAATATTTAGGCTGGTACTATTTAATACCAATATTAATCATATTAGTTTTCTCTGCATTAATACTAATGCAAAAAGCATATACAACAACAATACTATTCTTACTAACTGGATTAATACTATGTTTATCTGGTGGCTTTAAACTTAGATACATTATTACATTTGTAGCCTTTTTAACTCCACCAGCATTATTCTTACTACTAAGTGAGAGTTACAGAGTTAAACGTATTGCTTCATTTTTATTTCCAGGACTAGACCCAACAGGGCTTGAGTGGCAGGTAAATATGTCACTTTCTGCAATTAAAGAAGGTGGCTTATTTGGAAAGGGGTTAGGAAACGGATACTATAAACTAGGTTCACTTCCTGAAGTTCAAAATGACTTTATCTTCTCATCTTTTGCAGAAGAGTGTGGTTTTGTTGGTATATTCATTTTATTTATTCTCTTTTTCCTATTTATGGTACTAGGAATGAGAGCTTGCCAAAGAGAAAGAATTAGAAATAAATTCTTTAGTAATTTGGCACTTGGAATAACAATGATGATAATAATCCAAGTCCTAATAAATATTTTTGTTGTAACTGGATTATTACCACCAACAGGTATTCCACTACCATTCTTTAGCCAAGGTGGCACAAATTTATTTGTAATAATAATTGAATGTGGCTTGTTATATAGAGTTATTAAAGATTCTGTGAAGGTGAGAAATGGCTAAAAGCAGAACAATGGTAATGATAGTAGTGTTGATACTGTTATCACTGTTTGTAATAACAGTACTCTATTCACTGTCTTTTATACCTCTATTTAACATTTCAGCTATAAAGCTATTTGGGGTAAGTGATATAAGTAAAAGCTTGGAAAATGTTATTTCATCATATTATTCACAAAATAGATTTAACCTTGACTTTGATAAGGAAAGAGCAAGGCTAAAAGCCTTTGCTGAGGTTGATGATGTAACTTTAATTTGGTCTTTTCCTTCAACTTTAGAGATACATATTTCACCTACACCTCAAAAGTGTTTATTAAGTGACAACAATTCCTACTACATTGTTTCCAATGGAAAACTTAATAGGGTTAGAGATGATGAAGTAGAATTTTTAGTAAATAGAATGGTTGTTATTGAGGTACTTCCTGAGTATATTAGTTATCTTTTAAACTATGGAGTTAGAGGAGAACTTGATAGTGTACTAGAACTAATTGCTTCTTCAAGTGAAGAAAATAGTGCATTGATAACCCGGATAAAGTATGATAATAACAATGGTGATGGCTTTGGACAAATTGTTATCACTCTAGGACCACTATCTTCGCAACTTTTTGTTAAAGAGAGAGTGTCAAAGAATCGAATCAGTGATAGTATAAAAGTTATCAGAAAAGAAGCAGAGAGCGAGATTAGTACTTATACGAAGAAGTCTATGATACGATATGATTTATATAAGGATGCACTCGTTAAGCGCTACTCGTCAGGAGATATAAATTATGGCAAGTGACAGAATAATGATGGGGCTTGATATTGGATCGAGTTGGACCCGAGCTGTTATTGGCTCTGTAGGTCGCGAAGGTAATCTAATGATTGATGCCCTTTGCGAAAAACCAACCGAAGGAGTTCGCTCTGGATCCATAGTAAATATTGAACAAACTCTACGTACCATAAACTCAGTTATCTCAGATGCAGAGCTACAGGCAGGATGCGAAGTGCACTCTGCAATTCTTGGTGTTGGTGGTGACCACATCCAAGGTATTCAATCTGTTGGAGTAGTTGGAATTAATTCAAAAGAGCAAGAGATAAAAAAGGATGATATTTATAGAAGCTTAGATGTAGCACGTGCTAGAGAGCTTCCTCAAGATAGAGAATTTTTACATACCTTGGTTCAAGACTTTCAGGTAGATAGTAGAAGTGGAATTAAAGACCCAATTGATATGCTTGGTCGAAGACTTGAGAGTAGGGTATTGTTAATTACAGGTTCATCCTCTATTTGTCAAAATCAAAGAAAGTGTGTTCAACGTGCAGGACTTCAAGTTCAGCGCTTAATGCTACAGTCTGTTGCTGATAGTGAAGTAGTACTATCTAGTGAAGATAAGGAAATGGGCACAATCATTATTAATATTGGCTTTGGAACAACCAATATGATCGCTTACTCAGGTGGAAGTCCAATCTATGCTGGTGGTGTTGGATTTGGTGGTGATTCAATTACAAGCGATTTATCATACATTTTAAATAAGCCAAAGCAGGTTGCAGAGCAAATTAAGTGTCAATCTGGTTCATGTTACGTTCCAGCTGTTAATCCTGATGACATGGTAATAATTCCACAGGTAGGAGGGCTTCCTCCAATAAAAATGCCTAAAAGAGCTCTTGCAGAAATAATTGAACCTCGAATGGCTGAAATTTTTACACTTTTATCAATGGAACTTGAGAAGTGTGAGACAAAAGGCAACTATGGTGGTGGAATTGTATTAGTTGGTGGAGGTTCTCTTTTATCTGGTGTTACAGATTTAGCTAGTGAAATATTCCGCCTTCCAGCGCGAATTGGTTTTCCAGAAGCAATTGGAGGCTTAGATAGAAGCTATATCGATCCAAAGTACTCAACTGTACTAGGATTATTAAAAAGTGAAGCTAGAAAAATTAGTAACCAAAGCAGTCAAGGAAATAGAAAAGAGGAAAAGAGTACTTTTGCTTCTAAGCTTAAGGGTTTATTTGGTAAGTTATTTTAGGAGTTAGATATGGGATTTGGTATTTTTGACATTGAAGACACTACAACAGGGGAACAAGCAGTTCCAACAATTATTAAGGTAGTAGGTGTAGGCGGCGCAGGGGGAAATGCTGTTAACAGAATGATCGCATCAGGACTGAAGAAGGTTTCTTTCGTAGCTTTGAATACAGATGTTCAAGCCTTGCAGAGATCAAATGCTCAGACCCGTATCGCGATTGGAAAGGAGCTTACTGGAGGTCTTGGTGCTGGTGGTCAGCCTGAGATTGGTGAAAAGGCTGCCTTAGAGTCAAAGGAAGAAATTAAAGCTGAGCTTGAAAATACAGATATGGTATTTATTACAGCTGGTATGGGTGGTGGTACTGGAACAGGTGCTGCTGCAGTTGTTGCTGAAATTGCAAAAAGCTGTAATGCACTAACTGTTGCTGTTGTTACAACTCCATTTGCTTTTGAGGGAAAAAAGAAATTCATGCTTGCTCAGGCTGGTATTGAACGCCTTAGAAAGCAGGTAGATACCTTAATTTTAATTCCTAACCAATACTTACTAAAGGTTGTTGAGAACAACACACCAATTAAGCAGGCCTTCTTAATTGCTGATGACGTACTCTACCAAGGTGTTCAGGGAATTAGTGAGTTAATTACAGAACCTGGTGAAATTAATATCGACTTTGCCGATGTTAAAACAGTAATGAAGGGTAAGGGTGATGCCTTAATGGGT
>NZ_JAXEGN010000245.1:0-14155 GCF_034103065.1 Bullifex sp.
CACAGGAGGCTTCTTAAGTTCTCCTGTTAAAAGAAAATAAGTTAATGGTTTTTGTGAAAAAACTATTGACCTTTTATAGGAGACAACAATGACTTATAAAACAACAGTAGAAGGTGAAGATCATGTATGTGATGCTGTACAACAGTATGCTGAGAAGTCTTATAATAATGGAAGGACTGAAGGTATTAGTATCGCTGTTAAAGCCTTATTAAATTTAGTTGGTAAAGGTATAATTACTATAGATGCTGCAGTTCTAGACTCTGGATTAAATAAAGATGAGTTTTATTCAATTGCTGAGACCTTAGGCTATAAGCTATAAATATTTAGTCAAATAAGGAGCAACCTCAAAAATTGCTCCTTTAATCACAAAGCCCAAGTTGCTTAAGAGCAAGATGAGCAGCATTTTGTTCTGCCATCTTCTTATTACTTCCTTCAGCCATTCCATAGCACTTTTGGCCTAAAAATACCTTTACATAGAATTTTTGGTCATGATTAGGACCTTCAACATGGTCTAATAGATATTCAGGAACCTTATTCTTTTTCTTTTGAAAGTAAATTTGTAATAAACTCTTGTAATCCTTATTTAGATTTCTACCCTCTAAGACCTTAGCTACTTGGTCTTTGATAAAAGAAAGGATAAAAGATTTTGCACATTCAAAGCCCTTATCAAGGTAAATTGCAGCAATAATTGCTTCCATACAGTCGGCAAGGATGGCTTTTTTCTGTCTCCCTTGATGCATTTCCTCTCCTTTACTTAAAAGTAAATAATCAGAAACTGAAAGCTTTATTGCGACCTCGTTTAAGCTCTCCTCAGAAACAACAGTTGCTTTAATGCGCGAAAAATCACCTTCCTTCAAAACTGGAAGGTTTTCAAAAAGATACTCAGCAGTAACCATACCAAGTATACTATCTCCAAGAAACTCTAATCTCTCATTATTATCAACATCACCAAATACTTCATTTGCATAAGAAGTATGAGTAAAAGCAAGATTAAGAAGTCTTAGCTCAGAGAAATGGATATTTATTTTGTCTTGAAAAACAGAAAGCTCCTCAATTCGCTTCTGATTAAGCTGAGGAGCCTTTAGATAGTACTTTTCCACGATCAGCCAAGCTGTTCTGCTAGGAAATTAACAGCGTCACCAACTGTTTCAAACTCAGTTGCCATATCATCAGGAATAGTTACGCCTAATTCCTCTTCAATAGCATATACGAGTTCATAAGTGTCAAGACTGTCAGCCCCAAGATCCTTTCTGAATGATGCAGAAGGAACTACCTTAGCTGGGTCTACAGAAAGCTTTTCAGCAACGAGATCTTTAACTTTTGCAAGAACCTGATCTTGTGTCATTTTAATTCTCCTTATTCAGCATCCTTCTCGATGACCTGCTTACCGTTGTAGTAACCACACTTAGGACAAACCTGGTGTGATGGAACAAGGTTTCCACATGTCTGGCAAGGAGAAAGAGTTGGAGCTGCAAGCTTCATGTTAGCAGCCTTGCGTGATGCTGCCTTAGATTTAGATGTTTTATACTTTGGAGTTGCCATTATTTTAACCTCTCTAGTTTATTTCCGTGATAAGACACTTTAACGATATTACCAATATCAAAGATATTCGTCAATACCATGCAAATTCTTATTACTGAAAAAATTCTGCTAACACATATCAATATTAACAGAATTATAAATTATGTCAATAAAAAAATATTAGGCTACCTAACACAAGATAGCCTAAAGACTTCAATTTTCCTCGTTATCAATAAAGCCCATCATATCATTTATTGATGCACCAGGAGCTACCATTGGTAATACCTTATCATCAATTGGGATTTCGCAATCTACAACAACGCCTTCACCAAGCTCAAAAGCTGACTTTAATACTGCAAGTGCATCATCATCGGCCTTTAATCTCATACCCTTAACACCATATGCATTTGCTAGCATTACCCAATCGAGTGGGGTATCAAGAGTGGTTTCACTGTAGTGCTTTTGGAAAAAGAGGTTCTGCCACTGTCTAACCATACCTAAGCAATGGTTATTGAAAACTAAAATCACTATTGGAAGCTTATAGCGAGCAATTGTTGCAAGTTCATTGCAGTTCATTCTAAAAGAACCATCTCCCGCAACATTTACTACCCTAGCCTCTGGATTAGCGACCTGTGATCCAATTGCAGCGCCTGTACCAAATCCCATTGTTCCAAGGCCACCAGAAGTTAAGAAATGTCTTGGCTTATTGTGCTTTAGATACTGTGCAGCCCACATCTGGTGCTGACCTACCTCAGTTGCAACAAAAGCATCTTTTTCCTCTGAAAGAACCTTATCAAGAGCTCTTAAAATTTCACGAGGACGTTTTGATTCAAGAGTAACCTTCATTGGGAATCTTCTCTTTAAATCAGCTACCCTCTCCATCCAGTCTTTGTGATCTCTCTTATCAAGTCTTGAATTTAGAATAGTTAAAATCTCTTTAACATCACCAATTACATGACTATCTGAAACAATGTTCTTATCAAACTCAGCGGGATCAATATCAAGTTGTAATATTTTTGCTTGAGTTGCAAATGTTGTACCCTTACTAATTACACGGTCTGAAAAACGTGCACCAATTACAATTAATAAGTCACATGAGTTAATAAGAAGGTTACTGACCTTAGTTCCATGCATTCCAACCATGCCAGTGAAGCGTTCATTCTTACTTGGAACTGCACCTAGTCCCATTAAAGAAGAACAAACTGGTGCATCAATTTTCTCAATAAAATCGAGTAGCTCACTAGATGCATCTGATCTGATTACACCACCACCGATATAGCACATAGGACGGTCTGATGCAGCAATCAAATTAATTGCCTTCTCAATATCATCATCCCTAAGTCTAGAGGTACTTCTCTTAATTGGTTCAATTTCAACCTTTTCATAATCGATTAAGTCCTGCTGTATATTCTTAGGAATATCGACTAAAACAGGACCTGGACGACCTTCTTTTGCAATCCTAAATGCTTCTCTAAGTGTTGATGCAAGCTCATTTTTATCTTTAACGATGTAGTTATGCTTTGTAATAGGCATAGTCACACCTGTGATATCAACCTCTTGGAAGCTATCTCTACCAAGTAGATTTACAGGTACGTTACCTGTAATTGCTACAACTGGAGATGAATCCATATATGCAGTAGCAAGACCTGTTACAAGATTTGTTGCACCAGGACCAGAGGTAGCAATACAAACACCTACCTTACCAGTTGAACGAGCGTATCCATCTGCTGCATGGCTAGCACCCTGTTCATGCGCTGTAAGGATGTGTTTAATTCTATCACGATTAAGATAAAGAGCATCATATAGAGGAATTACTTGACCGCCTGGATAACCAAAAACGCGGTCAACTCCCTGTTCGCATAGACATTCAATTATTAACTGAGCACCTGTGATTTGCAATTTAATTCTCCTTAAAGATTGCGCCCATATTTGCTGATGTTACTCTCTGGGCATAGCGTGCAAGATAGCCTGTATTAATCTTAGCTTGATAAGGCTTTAAGTTATTTCTTCTCTCTGCTAAAACCTCATCACTTACTAAAAGCTCAAGGACTCCCTTATTAATATCTATATGAATCTCATCTCCATCCTCAACTAAAGCAATAGTTCCACCTAAAGCTGCTTCAGGAGATACGTGACCAATAGAAGCACCACGAGTAGCGCCAGAGAATCTACCATCTGTAATTAATGCAACTTCTTTATCAAGTCCCATTCCGGCAATTGCAGATGTAGGAGAAAGCATTTCTCTCATACCTGGACCACCTTTTGGTCCCTCGTATCTAATTACAACAACATCACCAGATACAATTTTACCTGAGAAAATTGCTTGGATAGCTTCTTCTTCGCTGTTGTAAACCTTTGCCTTACCTGTATGCTCAAGCATCTCAGGAGCAACTGCTGAACGCTTAACAACAGCACCATCTGGAGCTAAGTTACCACGAAGAACTGCGATACCACCAGTTGTTGAATATGGATTATCAATTGGTCTAATAACCTCAGGATCATAGTTTTGAGCCTCATCAAAACTTTCTCCAATTGTATGACAAGTAACTGTTAATAAATCTCTCTTTAAGAGGTTTTTCTTATCAAGCTCCTTCATTACAGCCATTACACCACCAGCAAGGTTTAAATCCTCAATGTGATCTTTTCCTGCAGGAGCTAAGTGACAAAGATTAGGAACCTGTGCAGAAATTTCATTTGCCTTGAAAATATCAATCTTAAAGCCCGCTTCATGAGCAAGTGCTGGAAGATGAAGCATTGTATTAGTTGAACAGCCAAGAGCCATATCAACTTTTAATGCATTTTCAAAGGCATCTGGAGTCATGATATCACGAATTCTAATATTCTTTTCTAAGAGCTCCATAATTTTATATCCACTCTCTTTAGCTAAACGCTCACGAGCTGAATATACACATGGGATTGTACCATTACCTGGAAGAGCAGCACCAATTGCTTCGCAAAGGCAGTTCATACTATTTGCAGTATACATACCAGAGCATGAACCACAAGAAGGACAAACACTGTTTTCCCATCTTAGGAGCTCTGCATCATCCATATTTCCAGCAGCATGCTTACCAACTGCTTCAAACATGCTTGAAAGGCTCATACCTCTCTTATCACCACCTGGTAAGTGTCCTGCAAGCATTGCACCACCTGAGACAACAATTGTAGGAAGATTTAATCTTAAAGCTGCCATTAGCATACCAGGAACGATCTTATCACAGTTTGGAACAAGTACAAGAGCATCAAATGGATGAGCTGTAGCCATTACCTCTATTGAATCAGCAATTAGCTCACGAGATGCAAGAGAGTATTTCATTCCTGTGTGTCCCATTGCGATACCATCACAAACACCGATAACAGGGAAGGTAACAGGGTTACCACCAGCTTCTCTGACACCAGCTTTTACTGCATCAACGATACGATTTAGCTGAACATGTCCTGGAATAATCTCATTGTAACCAGATACTATACCAATCATTGGCATATTAATTTCTTTATCTGTCCAACCTAATGCCTTCATAAGGCTTCTATGAGGAGCTCTTTCAGGCCCCTGAGACATTACATCACTTCTTTTCATTTTAATCTCTCCACAATAGCATCACCCATACCGATAGTACCAGTTTTAATCATGCCATCAGTATATATATCAGGAGTTCTATATCCATCTTCAAGCGCTTGGTATACAGCCTTCTCAATTGCATCAGCTTCAGGAGAAAGATTAAATGTATATCTTAGCATCATTGAAACAGATAAAATTGTTGCAATAGGGTTAGCTATATCTAGTCCAGCGATATCTGGTGCAGATCCGTGAATCGGCTCATACATACCAAAGCTATCCTCTCTCAAAGAAGCTGAAGGTAGCATTCCAATAGAACCTGTAATCATACTTGCTTCATCAGAAAGAATATCACCAAACATATTTTCAGTTAGAATAACATCAAATTGGTGTGGATTTTTTACTAGCTGCATTGAAGCGTTATCAACATAAAGATGATCAAGTGTACACTCAGGGTATTCCTTTTTAACTTCTTCAGTTGTAGCTCTCCAAAGTCTACTAGTTTCAAGTACGTTTGCTTTATCAACACTAGTTACCTTTGAATTTCTCTTTTTTGCAATCTCAAAAGCCTTTCTAGCAATTCTTTCAATTTCTGGTTTTGAGTAGCTCATGATATCATAAGCAGAATTACAATCCTCACTCTTACCTTTTTTACCAAAGTAAATACCACCAGTTAATTCACGAACTACCATGATATCTAAGCCATCTCCAATTATATCAGATCGGAGAGGACAAGCACTTTTTAATTGCTTATAAAGTATTGCAGGTCTTAAATTACAAAATAAGCCAAGACCACTTCTAAGTCCTAAAAGAGCCTTCTCTGGTCTATTTGAGGATTCAACATTATCCCACTTCGGACCACCTACTGCACCAAGAAGAACAGCATCACTTTTCTTACAAGTCTCTAATGTTTCGCTTGGAAGAGAAACACCATACTTATCAATGGCAGCACCACCAGCTAATACAGTTTCATAACTTACACTGTGACCATAAAGTTCACAAACTTTATCTAATACCTTAATGGCTTGATTAACAATATCTGGGCCAATTCCATCACCTGGAACTACTGCAATTTTTAAATTCATAACTCTGCCTCCTTAGCCATGTATGGAGCAAGTCCACCTGCAGCAATTAAACTCTGCATAAACGGAGGAAATGGCTCTGCTTGATATTCTTCACCCTTTGTAAGGTTTTTAATTAATCCACTATCAAAGTCAACCTCAACCTCATCTCCACTCTCAATGTGGTCACAAGCCTCCTCACACTCTAAGATAGCAAGCCCAATATTAATTGAATTTCTATAGAAAATGCGAGCAAAAGAACGTGCAATAACACAACCTATTCCACTTGTCTTTATTGCAAGAGGAGCATGCTCACGACTTGATCCACAGCCAAAGTTCTTATCTGCTACGATGATATCGCCCTTTTTAACATTTTTAACAAATTCCTTATCGATATCCTCCATGCAGTGTAAAGCAAGCTCTTCTGCATTACTAGTATTTAAATAGCGTGCTGGGATGATAACATCTGTATCAACATTATCTTTATATCTGAATACTTTACCTTTAGTCTTCATCTCATTTTCTCCTTAAAGTGTATTAGGATCTGTAATATATCCAGTTACAGCACTTGCAGCTGCTACATGTGGAGATGCTAGGTATACTTCACTCTCAACATGCCCCATTCTTCCTACAAAGTTTCTATTTGTTGTTGAAATTGCTCTTTCACCAGCAGCAAGAATACCCATATAACCGCCAAGACATGGACCACATGTAGGAGTTGATATTACACATCCTGCATCGAGGAAGATATCAAATAACCCCTCATGCATTGCCTGACGATATATTTTTTGTGTTGCCGGAATAATTATTGCTCTTACAGACTTATCAACATGGCGACCTTTTAGAATTTCTGCCGCAGCTCTTAAATCTGAAATTCTTCCATTAGTACAAGAGCCAATAACTACTTGGTCAATCTTTACTTTTGGCATATTGCTAAATGTCTTTGTATTAGAAGGAAGATGAGGGAATGATACGGTGCTTTCAAGCTTTGATAAATCTATTTCAATAACATCATCATATTGTGCATCACTATCACTTTCAAAAATAACAGGAGTAGCAGCACCTGCTTCATTTAAGTACTCTATAGTCTTATCATCAACTGCAAAGATACCATTTTTAGCTCCTGCTTCAATTGCCATATTACAAATTGTAAATCTATCATCCATTGAAAGAGAGCTAACACCTTCACCTGTAAATTCCATACTCTTATAAAGAGCACCATCAACACCAATTAATCCAATAATGTGTAAAATTAAATCTTTACCTGTAACATACTTTTTTAGCTTGCCCTTTAAAACAAACTTAATTGATGAAGGAACCTTAAACCAAGCCTTGCCAGTTGCCATTCCACATGCCATATCAGTTGAACCAACACCTGTTGAGAAGGCTCCAAGGGCACCATAAGTACAAGTATGGCTATCAGCACCAATAACTACATCACCTGCTGTTACAAGTCCTTTTTCAGGGAGAAGTGCATGTTCAATACCAGCCTCTCCTACCTCAAAATAGTTAGTAATATTATGTTCATTAGCAAAGCAACGTACACACTTACATTGCTCTGCAGCTTTAATATCTTTGTTAGGAGCGAAGTGATCAGGGACCATTGCTACCTTATCTTTATCAAATACTGTTTTCTTACCAAATTTTGGAAACTCTTTTATAGCAACAGGACTTGTAATATCGTTTCCAAGTACCATGGACAAATTTGCCATGATTAATTGACCTGGGTGAACGCTATCTAATCCTGCAGCTTTAGCTAAGATCTTCTCAGTAATGGTCATCTGCATCTTCACTTCTCCTCTGTTTTATCAGTGTGTCCCATGAGCATATCGTTTTCAAAACTCATCTTCATAGCGCTCTCACCAGTTCTCATACCTGTGACTGAATCATCAAGCATCTTATTAACTGCATTGAGACAAGCCAAAATACTTGCTTCAATAACGTCTGTTGAAACACCTCTACCACGGAATACGCCATTATTATCACTAATTTTTACCAATACTTCCCCGAGGGCGTCCCTATGTTCCGTAACTGCTTGAAGCTGATAATCTTCTAAGCTAAATGGGTGTCTAATAATTTTTTCTACAGTTCTTAATGCAGCGTATACAGGACCTGTACCTGCTGCAACCTCTTGATAGAGTTTCTCACCTTTTCTCAAGGTAATACATGCTGTAGCAGTCATGTGATTACCACTGTTAACAACAAAGTTTTCAAGTGTCCAAAGCTGGCTCTTAACATCCTCTGTTGATTCAACTAATGCAATAATATCTCTATCTGAAATAGTTTTCTTTCTATCTGTGAGCTTTTTGAACTCTGCAAATAAACGATCAATATCTTCCTTAGGAAGCTCATAACCAAGTTCAACTAGTTTTTTAGTAAATGCATGCTGGCCAGAGTGCTTACCAAGAACTAAATTAGTTTGAGTAAGACCAACACTTTCAGGTGTCATAATTTCATAGGTTTTACTATTAGCCATAACACCATGCTGGTGAATACCTGATTCATGGGCAAAAGCATTTTGACCTACAATTGCCTTAGAAGGGTTAATCTTTACACCAGTTGTTGATGAAAGCAGTCTTGCAGAACGAGTAATCTCAGTTGTAACTATGTTATTTTGATATGGATATAAATCAGGACGAGTATGCATAAGCATTGCAAGCTCTTCCATAGCTGCATTACCAGCTCTTTCACCAATACCACAAAGAGTACACTCAATCTGTCTTGCACCTGCAACTACACCTGCCATTGAGTTAGAAACTGCTAGGCCAAGGTCATTATGACAGTGCATTGAAAGAATTGCTTTATCAACGTTTGGAACGTTGTTTTTTACATATGAGACCATGTTAGCAATCTCAGCAGGTGTTGAATAACCTACTGTATCAGGAAGGTTAACTGTTGTTGCACCCTCCTTAATAGCAAGTTCAACAACACGACACATATAGTCCAAATCTGTTCTTGTTGCATCCTCTAAGCTGAATTCTACATTTGAACAGAGAGAAGCTGCATAGCGAACATTATCTCTAATTCTTTCAAGAGCCTCTTCTCTAGACATCTTAAGCTTATACTGAAGATGAAGATCACTAGTTGCTAAGAATAAGTGGATTCTTGGACTTTCTGCTTTTTTTACAGCATCGTATGCTGCATCGATATCTTTTTTAAGTGCACGAGCAAGAGAAGCAACAGTACAGTTTTTAACTGCGCTAGCAATTGCTGTCACACTCTCTTTATCACCAGGAGATGAGATGGCAAAACCAGCCTCAATGATATCTACTCCTAGGGCTTCGAGTTGCTTAGCGATTTTGATCTTCTCTTCCAAGTTCATGGAGTAACCTGGAGCCTGTTCACCATCTCTGAGCGTTGTATCGAAAAAATAGACTCTATCTGCCATCTCAATTCTCCTAAAATTTAATTATTTCTTAAGCCAACTCATGAGGCTTCTGAGGCGAGCACCTGTTGTCTCTAAAAGGCTCTCAGCTTCAATTCTCTTACGTGCATTGAAGTATGGTCTACCAACCATGTTTTCAAGTAACCAATTGCGAGCAAAAGTACCTTCCTGGATGTCTTTAAGAACTTCCTTCATAGCCTTCTTTGTATCATCTGTGATGATCTTTGGTCCTGTGATGTAGTCACCGTATTCAGCTGTATCGGAGATAGAATATCTCATATATGCAAGACCACCCTGGTTGATGAGGTCAACGATGAGCTTCATTTCGTGACAGCACTCAAAGTATGCCATTTCTGGCTGATAACCAGCTTCAACAAGAGTATCAAAACCTGCCTTAATTAAAGCTGTAACACCACCACAAAGTACTGCCTGTTCACCAAAGAGGTCTGTCTCTGTCTCTTCTTTGAAGGAAGTAACAAATACACCTGCTCTACCAGCACCAATACCACAAGCATATGCAAGAGCAATCTGCTCTGAGTCTCCAGATGGGTCCTGGTGTACTGCGATTAATGAAGGAACACCCTTACCTTCCTGGAACTGACTTCTTACTGTATGACCTGGGCCCTTAGGAGCAATCATAATAACGTTAACATCTGCTGGTGGCTTAATTTGGCCAAAATGAATGTTAAAGCCATGTGCAAATGCAAGATACTTACCCTTTGAAAGACCTGGTTCAATTGATTCCTTATAAAGCTTAGCCTGCTTTTCATCATTGATTAAAATCATGATGATATCACCTACTTTTGCTGCTTCAGCTGCTGTCATTACCTTTAAACCAGCTTCTTCAGCCTTTGCCCAACTCTTTGATCCCTCGTAGAGACCTACGACAACATCAACACCGCTCTCGTGCAGGTTAAGGGCATGTGCGTGTCCCTGGCTGCCGTAACCGATGATAGCAACTGTCTTACCCTTAAGTAAGTCCAGATTTCCGTCCTGTTCATAATACATTTTGCTCATATCATCCTCCATGAGTATCAATTTTCAAATTCTATTTCACTTAATGCTCTAGAACCTCGTTCAAGAGCAGTAGTTCCTGTTCTAACAAGCTCTACAATTCCGTAAGGCTTAATAAGGGAGAAGAAGGAATCAAGCTTATCGCTAGTTCCTGTAATCTGCATTGTTACAGTTTGAGGTGTAACATCAATTATCTTGGCCTTGAAAATATCTCCAATTTCAACGATGTGTGATCTAGTCTCTTCATCTGCCTTTACCTTAACAAGTACAAGCTCTCTCTGAAGTGATCCACCTTGAGTCATCTCATAAACTCTAATGACATCAAAAAGCTTTTCAACCTGTCTTTTAATTTGTTCGATAATGAGTGCATCACATGTAACAACAATTGTGATACGGCTGATTAATGGATTCTCTGTTTCACTTACAGAAAGAGAATCAATGTTATAGCCACGGCGAGAAAAAAGACCGACAACACGCATAAGAACACCTGCTTTGTTATTAACAAGTATTGCAAGAGTCGTTCGTCTCTTTATGTCTTCCATCAAGACCTCCTATCTAAAAAAATAACCCGTGATTCTTTTCAACCACGGGCTACAACAAAAAAGAACTAAGCCTGTGGTTTAGTTTCTAAGTAGCACTACGATAATAAGAGAAATAAGAGCAATCAAAGGAAGTGGCTTTTTAATATTTGCATTTCTGAAACCTGTCATCTTTGACCTCCTTTAATCTCTAAACTTGATAACACGTTTTTACAACTTTTTATAAAAGAAAGTCAATGTGTTATGCAAAGAAATGTATTTTTTTTCATTTATTATTCAAATTATAACAATTTACTTAAATGATATAAAAAAAGGCCACAGCTAAATAAACTGTGACCATAAAAGAAAATATTATTTAATTATCTTCCAAGTAGAATCATATCCATGAGCTACATTATCACTTGGGGATACAACACCCATAGCTTTTACATACTCACCAATTTGTGTTGGAACAGGTGCTCTATCAGAGCCAAGGAACTGGCTAGCTGTCCAGAAACAATCAGCTTCGCTCTTACCTGTTGCTTCAGCAAAACCATAGCCACCTGAGAGTCTGTAAGAGTTCAAAGCAACCTTAACTGAACTAATTTGTCTTACATCAACGCCATTAATTTCTGCCTTAACAAGCTTAGAGTCATTTTCCTTAGATGGATCAATTTCATAGTCAACACCGTAGAAGGTATCAAGGCCATAAATTGATACACCCTCTCCCATTGCAACCTTTCCATCTTTAATACAATACATATTTGCAACACTATTCATCCAGTTATAAAGCTCTTGCCCTGTAAGCTCTACTGCACATAAAAGGTTATTGGAGTATCTATAAAGTTTTGAAAGTTCAAGAGTTGAAATTGTATCTCCATCTGATGGTACAAAACTCAAATTTCTATTTGCATCGGTACCAAATACAGGAGAAGCAAATGAAACAGTTGCACCTTCGACACCTTCACTTTGCCATGTGCACCAAATTTGTGCCTTATGAATAAAATCCATTAAAGCAGTTTGAGAAAGAATCATATCATTATTGCTCTTGCCCTCTGCTTCTGCTTTAACACTATTCCAACCGTTATCAAAGCTTCCAATTGGAGCACTTGCCCAAGCATAAGTATCATTATACCACTCATCCATCATAGCACTAAGTGTCTCATCCGGATTTACGCTATCAAGATTAGTTAAATTTGATTCAATGTTAAGACCAGTAACCTTACCTTTTTCAAAACTAATTGTAAGAATAGACTCTGTTAAAGCCTTTCCTCCACCATTAACAATTGAAATATCCTTACCTTCACAATTCTTTGTGATTGTAATATTTGGCTGATGGTCATGACCACAAATAATTAAATCAACACCACTAGTTGCTTGAGCAGCCATTAAAGTTTGGCTTTCTAAGCTAAACTCATCGGCCTTTCCAAGTCCGCTATGAACAGCAACAATTACAATATCTGCTTTCTCTTTATTTCTTACAACACTGACCCATTTACTAATTTCATTAGCAAGAAGCCCTTCTGGATTTTCAAGAGATGAGAATGTTAAATTTGGATAGTTAGTTGCTAAATCCCAGTTAGCATTAGCAGCATTACCAAGGCCAATTACTGCAACCTTAGCTTTTAAGCCATCATCAAATTTAAAGTTAAAGATTTCATACGGCTGGTAGTAAGGACTTCCTGATTTAGCCTTATTACCAAGTACATCTACTCCATCCTCAAGAAGTGTAACATTACCACTTAAACAGCTAATTCCATTATTTTGGGCAAATAATACTTGAGTATCTCTCTGCTTAGGAACAAAGTTAAATTCATGGTTACCCATTGTCCATACATCATAGCCGATATATGAGAGTGCACTTACCATAGGATTAATTTCATCCATTTTATAGTTAATAGCATATTGAGCCATTAAAGTACCTTGGATTGTATCACCATTGTCAATTACAATCATGTTACTACCAAAATTCTCTCTGACCTCATTAACTCTAGTAGCAACTCTAGGCATTGACGCTAAATCATCTTTACCTGTTGCTACATCTTTGCTGGCAGCTCTTCCATGCATATCAGTTGTTGACAGCACAGCAATTGAGTGACTAGCAGGACCCATTTCTACACTTGCACAAGAAAAGAGCAAGAGTAGAGATAAAGCAAGTAATAATACCTTTTTCATAAAAAATTCCTCTTAGCTATTAGAGTATATCAATAAGTTTATTAATTCAATCTGCCCCCCAATCATTAAAGATTGCAAATCCTGTTATATACATCATCAGTAATTTCTATTCCTTCAGTTAAACTTTTTTGTCTAATTTTTAGTAGATTTTCACTAGGATATCTAACCTCACTACTACTATCTACAGGTCTACAATTCTTTATCTGGGCAACAATTCTTGAAATAGTTTCATCTGAAATTGTTTTATTATCTACCTTAAGAACAATAAATATTTGTGAGAGATTTGTTTCAGTTTCTGGGGTATTTCCTTGATTTTTAATATCAGGTACACAGTAACCTCCTGAAATAGAGCTTACAATCATATCCATTAAGATAGATAAACTTGAGCCTTTCCAAAAACCCATCGGAAGAACTCTTCCTGTTTTAGTTATTTCCTTTGGATCATTTGATAGCTTTCCTTCTTCATCAAAGCCTCCAGGAACAGATAGCTTTTTATCTGCTATCATAGCCTTTTCTAAAGCACCATAAGAAAACTGAGACATAGCACCATCATAAAGTACATAGCTATCATGATAGGGAACAGCCATTACCAATGGGTTATTTCCAATTGCATTATCAAGAGCTCCCCATGGAGCCATGTTAGCAATGGTATTTGTCCAGCAAATTGCAGCATAACCTTTTTCTGCCGCTTGTGCTCCAAATGCTCCTCCCCTCATCCAATGGTTTGTATGAGTAAGTGCAACACATCCAATTCCATAATTACTTGCAAGATTACACGCTCTTTCAGTCATATCCTCTGCATTAGTGTTACCAAGACCTGAATTTCCATCCCAAACCTCTAAAGCGCCTAAGCTTTTTACTAAAGTTGGTCTATTAGCTGGCTTTACTACACCACTATCAATCATCTTGATTAAGCGTTCAAAAC
>NZ_JAXEGN010000246.1:0-3643 GCF_034103065.1 Bullifex sp.
ATTTGTTGTTTTCTTAGCAATAAATGAACCAATTGCTTGAATAATACATACAGCAATTAATAGTACAACTACACAAACATTAACAATATCAGGGTGTCCCTGACCTTGACCATAGTTAATTGCAAAGGAACCAATACCACCTGCACCTACTGCACCTGCCATTGTAGTAAGTCCAATTAAACTTATTGCAGTAATTGTTGTTACTCTCGCAAGTTCAGGTACAGCTTCATGGAGATATACTCTAAATATAAGGCCAAAAGTTCCAGATCCCATTGATCTTGCGGCTTCAATTTTTCCTGGTGATACGTTTGCTAAAGCTGTTTCAACTTGTCTTGAGAAGAAAGGTACTGTACCAAAGATAAGTGGAATTACTGCACCTTTAACGCCAATGGCAGTTCCTACCATAAGACGGGTAAATGGAATTAAGAAAATTAATAAAATTACAAATGGGATTGCTCTAAAAACATTGATAAAAATATCAATAATTCTAAATATTACTATATTTTGTTTTATACCATCCTTTTTGGTAATTGTTAAAACTACGCCGAAGAATAAGCCTAAGATAAATGAAATTATACCTGGGATTAAAAATAATGACCAAGTATCAATTAAGCTTTGAATAAATCTAGTTCTATATGCCCAAATATTAGGTGCTAATGTTTTAATTAAGTTTTCCATCAAACGGCCTCCACTCTTACTTTTGTAGCACTAAGATATGTAAGTGCTGCATCAATTGCTTTATCCTCTCCAGAAAGCTTTACAATCATAGCTCCAATTGTCTGGTCTCCTATTGCTTCTACGTTTGCGAGAATAATATTAAAATCAACATTAAACTTTCTTGAAACTTCTGAAATAACTGGATTATTAACGCTCTTATCGAAGACTAAACGATAGAGGCGACTTTCACCACTTTGTGATTTTACAAGTGGTGAATCCTTTTTAACAAGTTCATCCACCTTTGAAAGAGATGAGGTTGAGTTAACAAACTTTCTTGTAATTGGTTGCTTTGGATTAGAAAAGATATCATAGACTCTACCTTCTTCAACAACCTTACCTTTTTCCATCACTGCAACACGGTCACAAATTGATTTTATTACACCCATTTCATGTGTAATTACAACAATTGTTACTCCTAGCTTTTTATTTAAATCTTTCAAAAGATTCAAAATTGATTCTGTTGCATCAGGATCAAGTGCACTAGTTGCTTCATCAGAGAGTAGAATCTTAGGGTTATTAGCTAAAGCTCTTGCAATAGCAACTCTTTGCTTTTGTCCACCTGAGAGTTCACAAGGATATGCATTTACCTTTGATTCAAGACCAACAAGCTCAAGAAGCTCAAATACCCTATCGTGAATTTCCTTCTTACTCTTACCAGTATGCTTTAGAGGATAAGCGATGTTATCAAAAACATTTGATCTATCGAGAAGATTAAAGTGCTGGAAAATCATACCAATTGAACTTCTAAGTTTATTTAAATTCTTTTCAGTAAACTTTGTCTTTTCACCATCTTTAACTAAGTAAAGTTTTTCATTATCAATTTCAATTTTTGTTCCATCAATTGTTACACTACCAATATCTGGAGTTTCTAAGAAGTTGATACATCTAACAAGTGTAGACTTACCCGCACCTGAGTAACCTATAACACCATAGGTTTCTCCCTTTTCAATCTTTAGAGACACATCTTTTAGCGCTTCTACAGTTCCTGCTTTAGTCCTAAAGATTTTTGTCACATTCTCAATCTCTATCATCTCATCCTCACAAAAAAAAATGGAGAGCTCCTAGGCTCTCCGTTATCCGTTTTTATTTATTTCTTTATCACAGACAGGAAAAGCCCTCAGCATTAACCGGGGTCATCATCATAGACATGCACATGTAAAATCCACAAGTATACATAATTGTTCCTATCCGTGAGAAAGATTGCAATAATTCTTAATATGTGTCAAGCAATGAATAATTATTATTGAGTTTTATTCACCTTGGCGTCTTGATAAAGAGGTATCAAAAAAAGAATAAGATTTTCAAACAATTCTACCCAAACAAAGTTTATGGAGATGCGTCAATAATTGTTTTACTCAATACATTAAATAATTTTTGTTACTATTTGTTACTCTTTTTCTATTTTGTTACGTTTTGTTACTATTTGTTACTATTATAATATATCACAATTTAAAGTATTTCAAATACTCGTTAATTATCAATTGTATGTGATAAAATAAAGCTATGATAAAACTAGTAAAAGCTAACAAGAAACTTGCACCATTAATCCTTGATTACTACATAAGAAATCGGGAGTTTTTAGCTCCATTTGAAAGCAAAAGAAAAGCTGAATTCTTTTCTCTTTCCTCAATTGAAATACTCTTAAAGAGAGCAATTAAAAATGAAAAGGATGGAACTGGTGTTAGGTTTTACATTACTAAAGATGATAAGGTAATTGGAACAATTGCTTTAAACAACATTGTTAGAGGTTGTTTTCATTCTTGTTTCTTAGGCTATAGCTTAGATAAAGATTACATTAATAAAGGTTATATGACTTATTGTGTTAATCAAATTACTAAATACGCTTTTGAAGAACTTAAGCTTCATAGAATTGAAGCAAATGTAATGCCAAGAAATATTGCTTCAAAGAGAGTTTTAGAAAAGTGTGGCTTTACTGAGGAAGGTTATTCAAAAAATTATTTATACATCAATGGAGTTTGGGAAGACCATATACACATGGTAAAGTTCAACCCAACTCCTATTGATATTTAGTTAATTAATATGCTTTATCGTGTACTCCTGCAACAGCCCTTCCTGATGGCTCATTCATATGTTTAAATGATTCATCCCATTCAAGAGCTTTAGCAGTAGAACAAGCAACAGAAGCTTCATGTGGTACACACTTAGCTGCTGATTCAGATGGGAAGTGGCGAGCAAAGATAGAACGATAGTAATACTCCTCTTTTGTAGCTGGAGTATTAATTGGGAATCTCTTATCAGCAAGAGCAAATTGAGCATCACTTACTTCTTGGCTAGTAAGTTTCTTTAAAGTGTCAATCCAAGAATAACCTACACCATCACTAAACTGCTCTTTCTGTCTCCAAACAATTTCTTCAGGTAGGTAATCCTTAAAAGCTTCTCTTAATATCCACTTCTCAATTCTGTGGTTACCATTTTCATCAACAGCCATCTTAGCCTTAGGATTTAAACGCATTGCTGTATCCATAAATTCTTTATCAAGAAATGGTACTCTTCCTTCGACACCCCAAGCTGCAAGTGCTTTATTTGCTCTTAAACAGTCATAAAGGTGTAGCTTTGACAACTTTCTAACTGTTTCCTCATGGAATTCTTTTGCATTAGGTGCTTTATGGAAGTATAGATATCCACCAAATAATTCATCTGAGCCTTCTCCTGAAAGAACCATTTTAATACCCATACTCTTAATTACTCTTGCAAGTAAGAACATTGGAGTAGAGGCTCTTACTGTAGTAATATCATAGGTTTCAAGGTGGTATATTACATCATCAATTGCATCTAAAGCTTCTTGAATTGTAAAGTGTACTTCATGGTGAACAGTTCCAATAAAGTCTGCAGCCTTTCTTGCTGCAATTAAGTCTGGAGAACCTTCAAGACCAATTGCAAAGGAGTGTAAACGTGGCCACCAAGC
>NZ_JAXEGN010000247.1:0-4334 GCF_034103065.1 Bullifex sp.
TATTTTCGTATTGAACATCAATTCCTAAAACCTGTTCGAGATATTTCATTTTAATACTCCCAATTTATAACTCTGTTTTTGTATCGTAACTCATTTTAAGTTAATATACATATTTAAAGTTATATTTATTTTTCAACTCAATAAAAATAACTATTTTGGTAACTACTCAAAATGTAACAATAATATCATTTGAAAAGTGATTAATTGATAGTGGTCTGCTTAGAAAACTATGTTAAGGAATGAAATTATTTCTTTAGTAATTTGTACACTTTATTTCTTTATAGTCTTCTAGATGTCATACTTTTGGGGAATTGTTGCTTTTTTATTAGAGTTATAGCTAAGGAAGTTTGTTTTAGTCTTGAACAAATTGAAATTAATTTTCATTGATAATTGAAAAAAATTTTCATTGACAGCTGATAAAAGTGGATTTAATGTTTTATTATGAATGGAATCCTATTAGGCATTTTAAATAACAAAGCAAGCTTCTCCTCAAAAGAGTTAGAAGTTGCAAATGCTATCTTAAAAGATCCTGGTAAATTATTAACTTGTACTATTATTGAGTATGCTGAGTTTATTAATACTTCTCCTGCTACTATTACAAGATTTTGTAAAAGGATGAATTTATCTGGATTTCAAGAATTAAAGTTATTAATTGCAAAAGCAATAAACAATGATGATTTAATTATTGGTTCCATTGATCGTGATATTAATTTGACTTCTATAGAGACAACTTCAGGAATCATTGCCTCTGTAATGACTAATGCTATTTCCTCATTAGATCGACTTAATAGACTCCTTGATGTTGATACTCTTGAGAGTGTTGCTTCCGCCATTGCAAATAGTAGACACATATTAATATGTGGTGTTGGTGCTAGTGGTGTAGTTGCTAAAGACTTTCATCAGAAGCTAGTTAGAATTGGTATCCTTTCACATTGTGATGATGACTTTGACTTAGCTAAGGTTCAAGTAACATCATTTAATTCCCGTGATTTAGTTATCGCCTTTTCATATTCAGGTATGAAAGCCGAAATAAAGAGTATTGTTTCTATTGCAAAAGAAAAGGGTGCGACTGTTGTAGCTGTTACTAGAGCAGGAAGCAACCCAATTGCAAATAGTGCAGATTTTCACATCTCTGTGGCTCCTTCAGAAGCTATCGTTAGAGAAGGTGCAACCGTATCTAGACTCCAGATGTTAATAGTAGTTGATATTATCTATCAAATGTTAATTAAAAATAGCACTGGAAGTACTTTGGAAACACTTAAAGAAACTTGGCAGAGTGTTGCATCCGGAGGCAAAAATGAATAATAGAGTTTTTCTAAAAAATGAAAAAGAAATTCCATATTTAGATTTATTTCTTCATGAGAGAATTAAGTCAAATACTATTGTTTTAGTAATTCCTGGTGGTGGATATTTCTTTTGTAATCCTAGAGAGGGTGAAGACATTGCCTATGCTTTTCTTGCAAAAGGCTTTGATGCTGCTGTTTTGCAATATAGCACGAATAAAGGAGACCTCTATCCTAAGCAACTTATCGAAACTGCTAGTGCAATAGATTATCTAAAAAACATACTTGGATATGAAAAGGTATATTTATGTGGTTTTAGTGCAGGAGGCCATTTAGTAGCCTGTGTTTCGACTCTTTACGATAAGGAAGATGCTATAAAGAAATATAATTGTAGACCTGATGGCTGTATTCTTTCTTATCCTGTATTAATTACAAGAAGATTTGAAAACAAAATAACTTTAGATAATTTATGTGGAAGTGATTCTACGCTTCGTTCTTGGGTAAGCCTTGAGGATAGGGTGGATTCTAATACTCCAAGCTTCTTTATTTGGCATACATTTGAGGATGAGAAGGTGCCTGTAGAAAACTCACTTATTTTTGCATCAGCGCTAAGAGAAAACAATGTTCCTTTTGAACTTCATATTTATGAAAAAGGTCCTCATGCTCTTTCTCTTGCAACAGAAATAACTGCTCAAAGTTCTTGTGAGATAAATAACCATGTGTCGACTTGGTTTAGTCTCGCTTGTGATTGGATTAAAAACTGTCATTGACAGAAAAAGGAGATACAGAATGAAAAAACTATTGGTTCTGGCTTTATTAGTCGCATTGATGGTTCCTGTATTTGCAGGCGGAGCAAGTGAATCCGCATCTGCTTCAACAGCAGACAAAACTAAAGTTACATTCGCAGTAGCTGGAAACCCATATCGTTTCTTCCATTTAACTAGTGCAGGTTGTGGTGGTGATGATAATATCGTACTTGCAAATGTGTATGATAACTTACTTTGTCTCGAAAACGATGGCTCTCTATCTTATTCATTAGCTGAAAGCTATGACCTTAATGAAGCTGGTACAATTTACACCTTCCACCTTAGAAAGGGTGTTAAATTTACTAATGGAAGAGATATGACAGCTGAAGATGTTAAGTTCTCACTTGACAAAGGTTCAAAGGGACCTCTTGGTGGACCTCTTTTGATTAACTACAAAGAGTGTCGTATCGTAGATCCTTATACTGTTGAAGTTGAACTTTCAGCTCCATACGCAGCATTCCCTTACTGTGTTGCATCAAGAGTTGGTGGAGTTGTTTGTAAGAGCTATTGGGAAGAAGTAGGCGATGATGGATATCAAAATGCTCCAGTTGGTACTGGCCCATATAAGCTCACAGCTTATGCAGCTAATGACTATATCACATTAGAAGCTAATGAAGATCACTGGAGAGGTGCTCCAGCTATTAAGACTGTTCAAATTGAACTCGTAGCTGACCCTAACACAATGATTCTTGGTCTTCAGAATGGAGACTATGATGTAATGGGTAACCCATCTATTGAAATGGTTTCAAGATTTGAAAAGGATCCTAACATCAACACAAGTGTTGCTTCTTCAACTGGTAGAATTACACTTTATCTTAACGCAAGAAGTGGTATCACAGCAGATATTAACTTTAGAAAGGCAGTTCAAGCTGCAATTGATAAGGAAGAAGTAAATATTGCAGTTAACAATGGTTCTGCAACATTAATTGATGTAGACCTTTGTCCTATGTATACAGGTCACCCAACATCTGGCTTACACATTGTTAAGAAAGATGTTGCTAAAGCAAAGGAATATCTTGCTGCTTCAAATTACAAGAATGAAGAATTTGGTATCTTAGTACAGGCTGGTACAAACTATGAAACTGCAGCTAAGGTTATCCAGGCTCAGCTTATGGCTATTGGTATCAATTGTAAGGTTGATGCTGTAGATAATACAACATTAAGAAGCCGTGATGGTTCACGTGACTTTGATGGATATCTTTGTGATAATCTCTCATCTATCCCAGATGCAGACGCTATTGCAGGATTCTTCAAGCCAACAAGATTTGCAGAAAGTGTAAGTTACCCAAGAGCTCCTGAAATCTATCAGCTTTCACAAAAGGGTTGTTCAGCTCAGGGTGCTGCACGTCTCCCATATTACACAGAGATTTGTAATATCATTACAGATGAAGCTTACATGGTTCCTCTTTATAACGGTATTACAACTATAGCTTATAACGCTAACTTAAATGGCGTAGGTGCTCACTGTCTTAACTACTACCTTTTCAGATACTGGAATTGGAAGTAATTTGAATTAATCTTGTGGGGGAGTTTTCCCCCACAAATCTAACTTAACTTATTATAAGGAAATAAACATTGAACTGGCTTAAATACGCATTGAAAAGGTTATTGTTGCTGATACCTGTAATCATAGCCGTTACCTTTGTTCTTTTTGTAATTTTATCATTTGCTCCTGGAGATGTTGTAAAGTCAATTCTAGGAGATGAAGCAACTGCTGAGCAGATTGCTGAACTTAAACACGAACTCAATCTAGATCAGCCTTTGCTGATAAGATATGTAAGATATATGTTTGATGCCTGCCGTCTTGATTTTGGTAATTCGTGGACAAGTGGTTATGAAATTCTTCCAGAGTTTGCTAGAAGACTTCCATATACATTACTTGTTACTACGCTTTCTGTTCTTTTTGCAGTAGGTGTTGGTATTCCTTTAGGAATTGCTTCTGCTGTTAAGGAACATAGTTTACTAGACTACGGTAGTACATTTTTAGTAATGCTTCTGGCATCTATGCCAGCCTTTTGGCTTGGAACACTTTGTCAAATTCTATTTTGTTTGACATTAAGGTGGCTACCAGTTTCTGGTATTGGATCTTGGAAACATTTTATTCTCCCGTCAATTATTTTGGGAGCGTCTACACTCGCCACAATGATTAGAATGAGCCGCACTAGTATGCTCGATGTAATTAAGATGGATTACATTAGAACGGCTAGAGCAAAGGGTGCTGATGAGGATAAGGTACTTTTCCACC
>NZ_JAXEGN010000248.1:0-8126 GCF_034103065.1 Bullifex sp.
TACCTAAAAACTCTGCATTACAATTAGATAAAAAACTGATATTCTTATTAATCTTATCAAAAAAATCTTCAAAAATATTTTGTGGTGTATATAGCTTTGATAGTGCAGAAACATATTCTAAGTTATCCTTTGTCTCTAAGAATTTTAGAGCAATAGATTTAACTAATTCAGTTTCCTCATCATTTGAAAGAAGAGTAAAGTCCCTAGCAATACCATAACTAATTGAATCACAGCGAACAATTTCAGACAAAAAACTATCAATAGTTGAAATATGAGCATTAGAAAGATTTTTTATTAATTCACCTTTAATACTATCTCTATTTAATAACAGTCTATTAGTAATTCGTTCCTTCATCTCAAGGGCAGCTTTACGAGTAAAAGTTAAAGTTAAGATTCTATCTGCACTAATCTCATTATCCATTACTAGACGTAAAAAGCGATAAGATAGTACTGTGGTTTTACCACTACCAGCTCCTGCTGAAACTACACAGTTTTTATCTGCAAATACAACAGAACGCTGCTCGCTATTTAGCTTTCTTTCTTCATTATCTATTAGTGTTGAAAATGCGCTCATTGTATATTAAATCTCCTTCTACAAACTGCTCTAAAATTACACTTACCACACTCTTTACTTACATTTGTATTAAATAAACCTTCTCTTTCACCATCAACAAATGTTTTAATATCATTTTCTAGCTGTTCTGAATCCTTTGGAATTCCAAATTTAGAGTCCTGAATAGAATAGTAAGCAGTTTTATTTACCTTCTCATCGCCAGCTGAGTTAATTACCATTTTATAAAATGGTAGCTGATAGGTTTTTAATATTTCATCAATTTTCTTACTCTTTAAATCGATGATAACTCCGCCTTCACTATTTTCTAAGTAAATATCATAACGCCCTTCATAGGTAACATCTTCTTCTTTCTTTTCAAATTTACCTTCAATACCTAAAATAGCAATTCCCTCACCAAAGGTATCAAAAAGGTTATGAGTAAAATTAACTACACCATCAAAGAATGTATTTTTTATATACTCTCTTGAGAATGTATCAAATGGAGATGTTGATAATAAAGAATAAAAGATTTCTTCTAATTCTTTTTTATACTCTTCTCTATTTTTTGAGTATAAGGTTTTACCACTATGAGATGTTAAGAAGTTTTCAATAGTATTATGAAGAAAATTTCCAGCCTCAGCCATATCAATAGTATTAGGCTCAAACTGAGTTACATTATCATATGCAATATTTACACCTTTCTTTAAATAACTAAGGTATGGACACATAATGTAATCCTTCAAAGCTGAATATGTAACCTTTATTTCACAAATGTTAAACTTCTTCTTATATCTAATATCTTCATCTCTATTAAGACGTGAAAATGGAGTTGCTTCACTCTTCATTAAACTTTGCTTAGTTGCATAAGATATTTCTCTTTCAGGAAGTGTTATTGCGTCATCGATTATTTTTTCTTCTAAAAATAACATTGGAGGATTAGAACTTGATGAATAAGTTTCACGACTAGAAGATAGAAATACATTTTCACCAGCTACTTTGTAGTAATTTAATAAAGCAGATGTGACATCATAACTTTGTCTAACCACTACTTCATAGTCTTCTAAGAAATTTAAATCAGACTCACTAACCTTCACATCTTCATCATCAAGAGAAATAACAAAGTGATATAAAGGTGTTAATAGATAGTCTTCAGAGTATGAAAAAACTCTAATACCACTCTTTCTTTCACTCGATACATAGTTAATAGTATCCATAGTTGATATAAAAGAAGAAAATGGAGCATCAACTTTTATTGAAAGGGATTCAAGATCACTTTGGAACTTAAATAGCTCCTTAACAGCAAAGGCATAGCTATTTCTAACTTCTTCATCACATTGTTCAAACTCACCTTTGACTAAAATACTTGTTAACAAAATATGGAGATTTTTGGTCATTTCATTTGACTCAAATAATCTTTGAACCCCACGCTTAATAATTCTATATAAATTTAATTGTTTAAATAATTTTTTCTTTACAAAGCTTTCTTCTATTCTATCATCACCAGTAAAAGAACCTTTTAATAATCCATTTTCTGTTAATGCCATAACAAGGCTTTTAGCACATTCTCTATCCTCAAATGGATATGATGGGTTAAGCAGAAATCTTTCTAATGAATAAAATGATAGAGACTCATCATATATACTCTTTAAATCCTTAAAGAGTCTTCCTGCTATTGTCTCTGATAACTTAACAGAGGATGTGAAGTTTAATGGAATACCATATTCCATAGCTTCCTTTTCAAGGTATGGCTTTAACCTCTTTATATCTGGTGTTGAAATTATAATCTCTTCAGCCTTTATTCCTTCTTTACATAATTTTGATAGATTGTCAAAAAGATAACATAATTCAGCCTTCTCATTACAAAAGAGCTTATGCCTTACATTGCTATTAATAGATATTGAAAGAGGTAAAATAAAAGAAGGATAATTTAGTTCCTCTAAAAATCTTTGCATATTAATTTCTGCATCATATGCAACAAGATAATATTTTTTACTCCTTTCCCCTCTGTAGTACTTTAAGTCATAAGTAAAAAAAGCAGGTTCAAATAATTTTTCTTTTTCAAGAAACTCATTATAGCAATCATAAATTAGCTTTAAGTCAGATTTAATATTTTCATCTTCCATCTTTACCTTATCTAAGGTCTTCAACTCAGGAAGTATAGAAGAAATAAAAGGTATAAAACGAGCCTTACTCTCTTTGTATTTAGGATTATAGAAATACTTTAAACTATCAGCTTTTTCATTAAGAAAATATGAAGCAAAAAAAGTTCTAATATATTTATTTGCTGGCTTTTTATCTTTTGAAATAGGAGCAAATTGCTTTGCAAATTCATCAAAAGCAATACTTCTATCTGCTAATATACTAGTTTTTCTAGAGGCAACATACTCTGTTAAATAGTAACGTTTTACTGTTTCTGTCGGAAAAACTAATACAATATCAGGATTATCTAAATATGAAAGAATAGTATCTTTTAATTTCATAGCTAAATATTAGCACATCAAATATTGTATTAAAACACGCTATTTAAAAATCAAAAGATTCATTATGATAAGAATCATGCAAAAGAAAGAAATCCTACCACTATTGCTCCTAATAATTTTCTTACTTTTTTCATGGCAGCTAATTGGTGGAATATTTATGTTAGCTTTTATTTCATTCTTTCCAAGTAATGAAATTATTGCGTCTTATTTATCAGTTAACATACCTTCCCTTACCCTATTTATTTTTTCCATTATCGGAACAAGAGTTGTCTTTAATTGTTCACTAAATACTATGATAAGTGAAAGAAAACACAAGGGAGGAAGTTATTTAATTACTGCATTAATTGCTTTTGCATTAATTTTTCTTTCATCTATTATTAGTTATAAAAACCTTTCTTTAGACCAACATACCATAAAAATTAAACTAATTATGCTTTTTATTGTACTAGCTATTACACCTATACAATGTATTAGTGAAGAGTATTTGTTTAGAGTTTTACTTTCAAGAATAATTAATACAGATAAAAATAGCTCAAAACTACTAATTTCATTTATTTCTGGTCTACTTTTTTTATTTGCTCACATGGTAAATAATCCAGAATTTAAGGTATCAAGTTATTTTTTACTATCACTTTATTATTTTACATTTGGTTTTTTAGCAATGTATCTTGGCATTCATTTCTCAGATTTTACCTATCCGATAGTAATACACATTGTAAATAACTTGTACTCAGCATTAATAGTAGGATATAAAGATTCACCACTAAAGAGTGCTCCAATTTTTATCTCAGATAAAATTCCATCACCTTTACTTTCTACTGTTACTTTAATATGTATCTTTGCATTTACTTATCATTATGTTAAAAAATGGGAATTAAAGTTTATAGAGGAGAACTAGATGTCAGCAAAGAAAAAATCTAACGCAAAGAAACATAGGCTAATTAAGATTGCAGTATTACTTGTGATTCTTGTTATCCTATTTTTAGTACTTTGTTATTTAACACCTTCTGCATCAGATAGCTTAAGTGCTAGTGGTGTTTATGAGCAACTTGAGTTACCAAGAGCTGTTGAAGGCGAACAGATAATTGAGCATACAGGATATATCCTAAGCTACAATGAAGAGGCAGAACAGCCATCTTATGTTGCTTACGAACTTACAAGAGAAGAGGTTTATGGCGCTCTTGATCGTGCTGATGACTTTAGAGAAGATAAAAGTGTAAGAACAGGATCTGCAACACTAAGTGACTACAAAGGTTCTGGATACGATAGAGGTCATATGGCCCCAGCTGCAGACTTTAAATGGTCAGCAGAGGCAATGAGTGATACATTCTATTTATCAAATATGTCACCTCAAGTTCCTGCATTTAATAGAGGTATTTGGGGGGATTTAGAAGCTATTGTTAGACAATTTGCTGTTGATAATGAAAAAATATATGTAGTAACTGGACCTGTATTAACAGATGGTCCTTATAAGACCATTGGTAAAAATAAAGTTGCCGTACCAAATCAATATTATAAAGTTATTCTTGATTACCAAGATCCAGATATCAAGGCAATTGGTTTTGTTCTTCCGAACTCTGATAAATGCGATAAGATTGAGAGCTACGTCATGAGTGTTGATGATGTTGAGGCAATTACTGGTTTAGATTTCTTCTACCAGCTTCCGGATGACGAGGAAGAATTAATTGAATCAAGTGTTGATATTTCAAAGTGGAATTTAAAACCATATACAGGCACTAAGGCTGAGAATAAAACCCTCATAGAAAGTACTAATAAAAGTACATCTTCTAGCCAAAATACAGTATTAGACTTATTCTTTAGTGTTTTTACAGAGCTTAAAAAAGAAGTTTTTAAAGCTCTTGGAATAACTAAATTAGCAAGAGAACTTGGATTATTATAGGAGAGAAAAATTATGAAAGCGCTTGTCGTTATTGATATGCAAAATGATTTTATTGATGGAGTGCTTGGCTCAAATGATGCAATTAAAACAGTTAGTGTAATTAAAGAAAAGATTGAAAAAGCTAACAGGGAAAATAGTATTGTAATTGCAACTCGTGATATCCACCCAGAAAACTATTTAAGTGATATAGAGGGGAAGTGTGTTCCAAGACACTGTATCAGAGGTGAAAAAGGTAGTGAAATTACTTCGGCTTTTTCAAATCTTAAATTTGATTTAATCATAGATAAAAATAATTTCATGGCAGATCCTACCGAACAGCTAGAAATAAAGAAGGCTTTGCAAGGTGTTAATGAAATTGAAATCTGTGGCCTTTGTGCTGATATTTGCGTTGTATCAAACGCATTGATGCTCAGAATGCTTTGCCCTGATGCAAAAATAATGCTTGATAGCACTGCAACTGCTGGAACTAGTGAATATAATAAAAAAGCAGCACTTGCTGTTATGCAAAGTTGCCTTCTAGAAGTATATTGATGGAGCAAATGCTCCATCTTTTTTTTAAATGATAGTAATTATTAATTTAACTATAAAAGCAACTATCCAAGCAATTAAACATTGAAGTACAACAACACCAACTGCTTTTAAGCCACCCAATTCTCTCTTTACAGCACTAATTGCAGCAACACATGGTGTGTATAGTAGAGAAAAAACTAAGAATACAAAGGCTGAGGTAGTAGTAAATAATGTTGTTATATCACCATTTTGTAGTAACACATTTAGGGTACTTACCACACTTTCCTTTGCTGTAAAGCCTGTAATTAATGCAGTTGATATCCTCCAATCAGCAAAGCCTAATGGTTTAAATATTGGAGAAATAAGGCCTCCAAGTAGGGCAAGTAGACTATTCTCACTATTATCTACAACATTTAATCTAAGATCGAATGTTTGAAGTGCCCAAATGATAATTGTTGCAACAAAGATAATTGTAAAGGCCTTAGTTAAAAAGTCCTTTGCCTTATCCCACATCAATCTACCAACACTTTTTAAACTTGGAAGACGATAGTTAGGAAGCTCCATTACAAATGGAACAGGATCACCTTTAAATACAAATTTATTTGAAATAATAGCTACTAATATTCCAACAATAATTCCAATAAAGTATAAGCCAACCATTACTAGTGCCGCATACTTAGGGAAGAAAGCTGCAGAGAAGAATGCATAAATAGGAAGTTTTGCACTGCAACTCATGAATGGCACAAGCAGTATAGTCATCTTTCTATCTCTATCACTAGGTAGTGTTCTAGATGCCATTATTGCTGGAACAGAGCATCCAAACCCGATAAGCATTGGTACAAAACTTCTTCCTGAAAGTCCTAGCTTTCTAAGCAATTTGTCCATAACAAATGCTATTCTTGCCATATAGCCTGAGTCTTCCAAAATTGATAAGAAGAAGAATAGAACAACAATGTATGGCATAAAGCTTAATACAGAGCCAACACCTGTAAATATTCCATCTATTACGAGAGAATGTACTACTGGGTTTATTTGGAAAGCTGTTAATGCGCTATCAACCACTGCTGTAATATTCGCAATTAAAACCTCAAGTAAGTAGCTTAGCGCATTTCCTATAGGACCAAAGGTTAAATAAAATGAGAGTCCCATAATGAGGATAAAACATGGAATAGCAGTATATTTTCCTGTTAATATTTTGTCCGCATTTTGACTTCTTAAATGCTCTTTACTCTCATGAGGCTTAACAACTGTTTGAGATGTTAAAGTTTCAATAAAGCTAAAACGCATATCAGCAATTGCGGCCATTCTATCACTTTTACTCTCATCTTCCATTTGCTTGATGATGTGTTCAATCATCTCACGTTCATTTTGATCAAGATTAAGAATATCCTCAACCTTCTTATCATCTTGGCAAATAGCAGTAGAAGCAAATCTAATTGGATAATTTGCCTCCTTAGCATGGTCCTCAATTAAGTGAGAAATTGCATGTATTGCCCTGTGGACAGCTCCTCCATCGTTTCCACCAGGTAAGCAAAAATCTGTTCTAAGAGGTTTAATTTCTCCAGCAGCAACTGCTAAAGCATGGTCTATCAACTCATCAATACCCTCATCCTTTGCAGCACTAATTGGAACAACTGGAACACCTAATGCTTCTTCTAAAGCATTAATTGCAATAGTTCCTCCATTCTCCCTTACTTCATCCATCATATTGAGAGCAATAACCATTGGAATACCTAATTCCATTAATTCTGTAGTTAAATATAAATTTCTCTCAATATTTGTTGCATCGATGATATTAATAATTCCATTTGGACGGTTTTTAATTAAAAAGTCACGAGTAACAATTTCTTCTTGTGTATAAGGAGAAAGAGAGTAAATACCAGGAAGGTCTGTAACAGACATATTATCGTGAAATCGAACAATACCATCCTTTCTATCAACTGTAACACCAGGGAAATTACCAACATGTTGGTTTGAACCAGTTAACTGGTTGAATAAAGTAGTTTTTCCACAGTTTTGGTTTCCAACAAGGGCAAAGCTAAGAGGCTTATTGCTTGCTCTAACCTTTTTTAAAATACCACTTATTTCGCCAACACCTGGATGCTTAACTGCTTTTATTCTCTCTTTATATACATCATCTGCAATTGAGTGCATATCATGTACATTTGTCAGATTGATATACTTAGCATCGTCTTTTCTAATAGTTAGTTCATATCCTCTAACTCTTATTTCCATAGGGTCACCCATAGGTGCAACCTTAATCATTGTCACTTCAACACCAGGAGTGAGACCCATATCCAAAATATGTTTCCTTAAGGAAACTTCGGGAGTTTCAACACTCTCAATATAGGCATCTTTACCTATTTTAAGTTGATCTAATGTCATGGCATGAATAATAGCAAAGTTAGAAATGCCTAACAAGTACTTTAGATAATAGATTTACCTTTATCTGCTTTAATATAAAAGAGAACACTAAAAGCCATTCCAATTACCCAACCAATAGGCCAGCTGTACCATATTCCTATATACCCAAAACTTATAGAAAGAATAAAAGATAATACAACTCTTATTATTAAATCAGCAAAGGTTGAAGTCATGAATGCACCCATTCTGCCCATTCCTCTAAGGCATCCATCGGTAATTATCTTTATAGCTACTACAGGATAAAACCATGAAACAATTA
>NZ_JAXEGN010000249.1:0-18432 GCF_034103065.1 Bullifex sp.
TTATTTCACTCTCAGCTTCACTATAAGTTAAGCCATGTAAATCAAGTGTAGAAAGAGGAAGCATAACACGTAACTCGCTTAAAGTCTTTTCCCTAACCTTTGCCTTTAGCTCCCCTTTTTCCTTTAAAATGTCTTCAAAACTCTTTTGATGGATTTTATCAACACTCTCATTAAATAACTTAGATTTTTTAACAGGAACCTTTTTAATTACAGGAATTTCAGGTTTAGGTGTAGCTATTTCCTCAATAACCTCTTCCTTCTTTTCTTCTCTCTTTATAGGTTTATTATCGCCAAAAACAGACCAGGCAACAGAACTTGGACGTTCATCATCCTCTTCTTTCTCCTTAAAGAAGGTTGTTTTAGGAGTAATTTCTTCTTCCTTAAGGGGCTCAGTAATACTAGTTTTAGGAATAATCTTTTCTTCAAAAGAAGACAAAAGAGAACCAAAGTCCTTTGTTGGCTTATACTCAGGAGAAACTCGTTTAACCTCTACTTTCTCACTTTGCTCTACTTCTTTTTCTACTACTGCTTCTTCTTCCCTATTTTTTTCCCTCTTTATAGGTTTATTATCTCCAAAAACAGACCAGGCAACAGAGCTCGGACGTTCATCATCCTCTTCTTTTTCTTTAAAGAAAGTTGTCTTTGGAAGACTTTCCTCCTCCTTAACAGTTTCAGTAGAATTAGTTTTAGGAATATTCTTTTCTTCAAAAGAAGACAAAAGAGAGCCAAAATCTTTTGTTGGCTTATACTCAGGTGAAACTCGTTTAACCTCTACTTTCTCCTTAGTTTCTACTACTTTCTCTATCTTTTTTTCTTCTCTCTTTATTGGTTTATTATCGCCAAAAACAGACCAAGCAACAGAGCTAGGACGCTCATCGTCCTCTTCCTTTTCCTTAAAGAAGGTAGGCTTTTGAGGAATTATTTCCTCTTTTTTAGGTTTTTCAACCTTCTTTTGATTCTTAACTTCTCCCCTTTCACCCTTTTCAAAAGAAGATAAAAGAGAACCAAAGTCTTGAGTTGGAGTATATTTCGGTGAAACTCTGTTTACTTTTTTATCTTCAATCTTTTCCTTTACTTCTTCCTTCTTTTCTTCTCTCTTAATTGGCTTATTATCTCCAAAGACAGACCATGCAACAGGACTTGGACGCTCATCGTCTTCTTCCTTTTCCTTAAAGAAAGTTGGCTTTTGAATTTCCTTTATAGGAGCCTTTACCAAAGGCTTATTATTTTGAGGTTTAACGACATTTCCTTCAAATTGATCTAAAAGAGAGCCGAAATCCTTAGTTGGTTTATACTCAGGTGAAACTCTCTTAACCTCATTGTTTTTACTTTTTTGTTTAGGATTTTTTTGATTTTCCCACTGCGAAAAAATATCAGCAAAGGAGGTTTGCTTTGCTTTTATTTCTTCCTTTTTACCTTTTGAAGGAAGTGCATATGGATTGCCGGTATGCTCCCAATTATAAAGAATATCCTTAAATGAAGCAGATGGATCATAGCCTTGGACAATCTGAGAAGGCTTTTTCCCACTTGAAGCAGGCTTAGGCTTCTTAACCTCTTCCTCTTTCTTCTCTTTTAATACGACATTCTTAAATGGTGAGTCACCAATATTTTCATCTTCAGTTAGAAAAGAGCGACTCACTTGGGCCGCTCTTTTTTTATCTTTCTTACTCATTATCATGCTTCCCTGATATCCAGGATTTCTTTTACAAGAGGAGAGAGCAACGTAGTCAATTCTTCCTTTGTACATCCCTGTACCTTAATAGTACAAATCGCATTACTTGGATCGGTACCCATAAAAGTACCAAACGAGATGATATCATAACCTGCATCAGAAATAGCACGGCTTACAAGAGCAATTGTACCAGGTTTATCATCAACTAAGAATGATAAGCGAACACCAAAATGACGTGCACCAAAGAGCTCTAAAAGAATCTTGAACATATCACTTTTTGAAACAATACCAATTAGCTTACCGTCTTCTACTACAGGTAAACATGATAAATCCTGGTCAACCATTAATCGAGCAGCTTCTTCAACAGGAGTGTCCTTTGAAATTGTAACAGGATTCTTTGACATAATCTTTTTTACAGTGAGCTTAGAAAGAAGATATGCCATCTCATGAATAGAAAGAGAAGATGCAGGAGATGGTGTAGCAAATAAAATATCTTTTTCACTAATAACACCAACTAGGTTCTTATCTTTATCAAGTACAGGTAAACGATGAACCTTTTCTTTCTTCATTAAATCAGATGCTTCTACAACACTTGCCTCAGGATAAATAGTCACCGGGTTTTTAGTCATTCTTCTTTCAATAATCATTTTTGCCCTCCAGTATGCTTTTATCTTACAATACTATAAAAAAAGATAAAAGCAAAATCACTCACCTAGATATGCAGCCTTAACCTTTTCATTTGTTAATAGCTTAGCTGCTTCATCAGCCAATACAATTCTACCATTTTCCATTACATAACCCTTATTTGATGCCTTAAGAGCCATTCTAGCGTTCTGTTCAACAAGGAAGATAGTAACCTTATCTTGCTCATTAATCAAAGCAATTTTAGCAAAGATATCTTGAATGATTAATGGAGCAAGTCCAAGTCCTGGTTCATCAAGCAAAATCATTCGAGGAGAAGACATCAAAGCTCTAGCAATAGCCATCATCTGTTGTTCACCACCAGATAAGCTTCTTGTCTTTTGCTTTCTTCTAGCTCCAAGAATTGGGAAGAAATCATACATCTCTTCCTTCTTTTTGGCGACTAAAGTTTGGTCTTTTACCATGAAAGCACCCATATCCAAGTTCTCTTCAACTGTCATATCAGCAAAGACTCTTCTTCCTTCAGGAACAAGGGCAATACCCATCTTTGCAATTTGGTCAGTTGTATGCTTTACTTTTTTAGCTTGGCAAATAACTTCACCATCATATGAGATTTGTCCATTTGTAAGCCCTTCAAGACCAACAATAGATTTTAATAGGGTTGATTTACCAGCACCGTTGGCACCAATTAAACAAACGATATCACCTTGGTCGACGTGCATTGAAACATTAGATAAAGCTTTAATATTGCCGTAACAAACATCAATATTTTCAATTGTAAGCAGCTCAGACATTAATCATCCTCCTCTGAACCAAGATATGCTTCAATAACAACAGGGTCATGTTTAATTGCATTTGGAGTACCTGATGCAATCTTATTACCGAAGTTTAGAACTGTAATTTCGTCACAGATATTCATGACAAGCTTCATATCGTGTTCAATTAAAACAACACTTACTCCTAGAGATCTAATACGAGAAATCATCTCCATTAAGTGCTCTGTTTCTTGAGGGTTCATACCAGCAGCAGGCTCATCCAAGAAAAGGAGTTTTGGCTCTGTTGCCATAGCTCTTGCGATCTCAAGCTCTCTTTGGTGTCCATATGGAAGAGATTTTGCATCATCATTTCTAAAGTCTACTAAACCAAAGAAATCAAGGTATTCAAGAGCCTTATTATAAATCTCTTTTTCTTCTTTCTTCATAACAAAGTAGCTCTTAATTGCTTGAGCAAAACGACCCTTATCCTTTGTGCCAACCTTAAAGTGTCTGCCAATCATAACATTCTCAACAACACTCATATCCTTAAAAAGGCGAATGTTTTGGAATGTTCTAGCAATACCTAAACGGCAAATTTCATTAGCCTTCTTTCCTGTAATATCTTTACCTTCAAAGATAACTCTACCCTTGGTTGGTGTATCTAGACCTGTCATGTTATTAAATAGTGTTGTTTTACCAGCACCATTTGGTCCAATAAGACCTGTAATAAGGCCTTCTTGAACATGGAAATCAACTTCATTAACGGCAACGACACCGCCATATACTCTTGAAAGCTTTTCAGTTTCTAGTAGCATCTTTTGCCCCCTTCTTACGTTTCTCTCCACTGTAATTAAACTTTTCTCTACCCATGATTCCCTGTGGTCTCCAAATCATCATTACAACTAAGATAAGACCAAAGATAATTTGTTTTGCTTGAGCAGGAATAACGTTAGTTAAACCAGTAAGCTGTGGGAAATATGAAATAAACTGGATAATAAATGCACCTAAAATACAAGCTAAGAAGTTACCCATACCACCAAGAACAACCATACAAAGTACCATAATTGATACCATGAAGGTGTATGAACCAGGAGTTACAGAAAGGATATATACAGCCTGGAAGGATCCTGCAATACCTGCAACACTTGCACCTAAGATAAATGCAGAAACCTTATATTTAGTTGTATTAATACCCATTGAAGCTGCAGCAATTTCATCTTCTCTTACAGCAGCAAGAGCTCTTCCCATTCTTGAGCGTGCTAAACGCTTAAATAGAAAGTAACAAATAGTAACAATAACAATTAACATTATTAAAAATGCAGTCTTTTTATATGGGTTAAACTTAAAACCAAAGATTGCAGCTTGAGGAATTTTCTGTATTCCCATAGGTCCCTTTGTTAAGCTATCCCAGTTATTGATTACGTTTCTAACTATTTCACCAAAACCAAGAGTTGCGATTGCAAGGTAGTCACCCTTAAGTCTAAGGGTTGGCATACCAATAACAAATCCACAAAGTGCTGAAATCAATGCAGCAACTGGAAGTGTCATCCAGAAGTTCCAGCCATATGTTGTTGTTAAAATAGCTGTTGCATAGCTTCCAATAGCAAAGAATCCTGCTTGACAGAGAGAAAGCATACCACCATAACCGGTGATGAGGTTCTGTCCAATAGCCATAAGAGCATAGATACATGTATAAATTAATATGATCTGAAAGAAACTCATACCTTCTCCTTTTCTACCTTACCAAGAATTCCTTCTGGTTTAAGTAAAAGAATAATAATAAGAATTACAAATGCTATAGTATCTTTATACCCCTGTGGAATTCCTAATACAGCAACACCGAAGGTCTCTACTAAACCAAGTAAGATACCACCAAGCATTGCACCTGAGATGTTACCAATACCACCAACTACTGCAGCAACGAAAGCCTTTAAGCCTGTCATTGTTCCAAGTGTTGGATAGCACTTATAGTCAAGAGCAATAAGCATACCACCTACAGCAGCAAGTGCAGATCCAATTGCGAATGTAAGTGAAATAACTACGTTAACATTAATACCCATCAGCTGAGCTGTATCTTGGTCAAGAGCAGTAGCTCTCATTGCCTTACCCATCTTTGATTTTCCAACAAAGAAGGAAAGTGCAACCATCATTACAACAGATACAACTAATACAAGAATCTGGTGTGGTGTAATAGAAATACCTAAAAAGGTAATTGGAGTATTATCAAAAGGATAGTTTAGCTTTCTAGATTGGGTACCCCACATCCATGCAGCTCCATTTGAAAGGATAAATGAAACACCAATAGCTGAAAGTAGTGGTGCAAGCCTTGCTGCCCTTCTCAGTGGCTTATAAGCAACCTTTTCAATGAACATTCCAAGTACTGCACAAAATACTGCAGAGAACATCATTGCAAGTAAAAAGGCGATAAAGGTCCAAGCTCCTAGTGGAGCATCACCTCTTAAAAAGTCAAAAGCGAACATACCCATGTAAGCGCCAACCATTAAAATATCGCCATGGGCAAAGTTGATGAATTTCAAAATACCGTACACCATTGTATATCCAAGAGCAATTAATGCGTAGATACCACCAAGTGTAAGACCATTAGTTAGATGCTGAAAAAATACTGCTACAGATGACACAGTCAGCTCCTTAATAAAAAGTATTCATCCCTTGAACGCGCCAAGGGATGAGTTTCAATTAAAACACTAAGTGCTTATTTAACTTCAATAAGCTTGCCGCCGTCAACAGTGTATGCACCAATATAGATAGGTGTCTGGTTTTCTACACGGTAAACGCCCTGATATGCAACTAAGTCACCATTTTCTGCAAAGTTTACAGTACCTGTAACACCCTGGTAATCTTTAATAGCTGCAACACCATTTCTAATAGCTGTTCTATCAGAACCTACTTCCTTCATAACCTGGATGTAGATGTTTGTAGCATCGAAAGCGTTAGTTGCGAATGAATCTGGAGCAACACCATATGCTGCTGTGTAGTCTGCAACAAACTGCTTGTAAGCATCACTCTCTTCAACCTGTGTTGGAGCAATGTAAACAACGCCATTTGTATAGTCACCAGCAAGCTGATAAATCTCAGGGTTTGAGAAACCATCACATGAAAGGAATGGAACGTTTAAACCAACCTGAGCTGCCTGTTCGAGCTGCTGAGCCATTTCTACTGTATAGTTAGGAATGTAGATAGCTTCTACATTAGCTGCCTTAAGCTTTGTAAGCTGTGTCTTGAAGTCCTTATCACCGAGCTGAGCTGTTTCAACTGCGCTAACCTTACCACCACAAGATTCAAAAGCAGCCTTCATACCTTCATAAAGTCCCTGAGAATAGTCGTTCTTGATGTAGAGACAACCAATGTTTCTATAACCAAGTACTTCATAGAAGTAGTGACCTGCAACTTCACCCTGGAGACCATCAGATACTACAGTTCTGAATACATAGTCACCAATAGCTGTGATATCTTTGTGTGTTGCTGAAGGGCTCATCATTGGGATACCCTCTGACTGACAGCGTTCACCAACTGCAAAGGATACACCTGTGAATACTGGACCAACTAAGCATGAAATCTTATCTGTTGAAGAAAGCTTTTCAATAGCAGCCATACCTTTTTCCTGGGTACCTTCACTATCTTCAATAATTAATTCAATCTGAGTACCATTAATACCACCCTTAGCATTAGCCTGGTCTACAGCAAGCTTAACAGACTGAGAACAAAGAATACCATAGTTAGCATTATCACCAGTCATAGGACCAATAAAGCCAATTTTGTAGCTAGATGTACTTTCAGAAGAACCACCTGCAAACAAACAAGTACTCATAGCAATAAGAGCAACTACTAGAGCAACTTTCTTAAAAGATTTCATATTAAACCTCCAAAATAAGGATATTTTCCGTGATTAAGAAACTTTATACACAAAATAGCATATTTATGCAATAATCATACAATAGAAAAACTCCCTATTTTATCATTTTTTTAAGAAATCTATATTCTTTTTATTAATAGGTAAATAATTATCTAATACAAAATGGACTATTCACTATAATCTAAATAATTTAGTACCATATCAATCCAGCATTGATTTTCTAAAATATAAGAGCCAACCTCTCTTGTTGCAGTACTCCAACCATGCCCACCAGATTGGAAAATATGACCGGTAAATGGAATGTGATTTTGCTTTAAAGCCATCATATAAAGAAGTGAATTTTCAACTGGAACAGTAGGATCATCAGCACTATGGAAAATAAAACAAGGAATAGTGTCTTTATCAACTCTCTTTTCTAGAGAATAAAAATCTCTCTCATGCCCATCTTGGCAAATGTTATCAATAGAGCCCTTATGAGCAAACTCACCATCAAGAATAACTGGATAAGCAAGAATTACAGACTTTACTCTACAATCAAACGGAGAACAAATTTCTTTATTCCACATAGTAGCAAGTGATGCAACTAAGTGTCCTCCTGCTGAAAAACCTAAAACAGAAATGTTATCTTTATCAAGTTGCCACTCTAAAGCATTGTTTTTTACCCTTTCAACACACTCTGCCAGTTCCTTTACAGGACTATAATTTTTAATTAACTCACCAATTGAATAATAAAGAATAAATACATTAAAACCCTTAGAAAAAAATTTAAAACCAACCGGCTCTGCCTCTCTTGGGGATAGATGCACATACCCACCTCCTGGGCAAATAATTATTGCAGGTCTTTTTTCTACGCTTTGACAATACTCATTTAAATCAGAGTGTAAAAAGCCAATAACTTTTCTATTATTCTTTCCAACTTCAAACTCAACTGTCTTCATTTTATTTTCTATCCTTTAAAAACTCTACTACTTCCTCTTTATAAGGAATACTATCCATAGCACCATTTCGAGATACTGTAATTGCAGAAGCTGCACTTGCTATTTCTAAAGCATCTTTTATATCAAAGCCATCTGTTATTGAGGCTAAAAAATAACCAATAAATGTATCTCCTGCAGCAGTTGTATCAACAGCCTTTACCTTAAAACAATTTTGACTAACTACTTCATTATTTCCATAATATAAAGAGCCATCAGAACCAAGTGTTAATAAGATGTTACATTTAGGATAACGCTGTTTAATTGTCTTTAATACTTCTTCAAAGCTTGAATCAATACCTGCTAATGCAGCACCTTCAATTTCATTAACAACTAGTAAACTTACCTTTTCAAGTGGTAAATCTAAAATAGACCTATCAAACGGTGCTGGGTTAAAACAAATATTAATATCTTTATCATACGCTTTATCAATAATATATTTTAACTCATTAATCTCATTTTGTAATACAATCCAATCACCTGCAGAGAAGTTGGAAAGTACACTATCTATTTCTACTTTCTCAATAGCTTTATTTTCTCCAGGAAATAGTATAATTGAGTTTTGAGCATTTTTATCAACTTGTATTATGGCATGTCCTGTTTGTTTATTTGTAATACTTACATTGGAAGTATCAACGCCAAAGCTTTCTAACTTTTTTAAAATAAAGACACCATCCTCACCTATTTTTCCCGCATGGAAAGTCTTTAATCCAGCTTTTGCCAAAGCTGCACATTGATTAGCGCCCTTTCCTCCTGCACTCTTTTTTAAAGATAAAGATGAAAGAGTTTCTCCTTCCTTAACAATGTGCTCTACGCTATATGTTAAATCTATATTTATTGAGCCGTAACAAAGAACTTTCATAATAAACCTCTATAAAAATGATAAACAACATAAGACCATTGTCAACGAAAAAAGGTACTCCAAGAAACTCTTAGAGCACCTTTTGTATAATGGAATTTTCTCCCGAAAATATGGAGACTAAATTAGAAAGTTATATAAGAAGCAAATCTAACATATCCATTTTTAGCAAAATCAGAAAAATCATCACAACCGAGCTTAACATTAAGTTCAATATTCTTAATCTGAGTATCTGCACCAATTGAAGCACCTACTTTAGAAAAATCTTTAGTAATGCCTACACCAGCACTGAGAGTTGTTGGAGCCTTATCGCTTGCAATACCATATGATGCACCTGCATAAAGGTTGTTAACACCAGCAGCATTAATGTATTCAGCATAACCACCAATGTTTTCATAGCCACCTTTAACTGCTGCAAAGTATGTAGCCTTTGCAAAATCATCAGTATTTGCAATAACCTGTGCAGAAGCAGCTAAGTTGAAATCGAGGTCTGCAAGAGTCTTTACATCAACTAATGCTGCAACCTGGAAATTATCCTTATCAGCTTTCTGGTTAACACCATAAGCAATCATTGCCTTAACACCATCAATTGGAGCAATCTGTGCTTCTAAGAGGCCTTTCTTATCACCATCAACAATAGAACCCCAAGCCTTAGCTGTTACATATTTATCATATGAAACTGCTACACCAAGAGGCATTGAAGAACGACTTGCGTTCAAGCTAATCTTTTTTTCATTGCCCTGAGGATCTAAGTAAGCCCAGTTATAGCTTGCTGAGAAACTCTGGTTACCAACATAAAGTTCAACACCAACTGGAAGGCTTACTTCAAATACATCAGCAACTAGTTTTGATGCTTTTACTGTTGCATAACCATTAATTGGCTGTCTAACACCTGTAGTAAATTTTCCATCCTCTACAGTTATTGCATCCATTCTAAGTTCGCCATTTACATAATCTGAACCAAGTTTAATTTTGAATCTACCACCATATGTTGAACCAAGATTTAAGTAATCCAGATTTTCAACTGTACCATCGAACTTAACCTTATAACCAAAGCCTAATTCACCAGTTAAAGAGACATCTGCAAACAGGCAAGCTGATGCAAGAAGAACTACGAGTAGAATTGAGATTGTTTTTTTCATTTTCCATACTCCGTTTTTTTAGAATTTTGTAAAAATCGTCTCATGTATGTGTGAGGCTAGTATGGTCTTTATTTATCTCAATTCTGTTTTGATTATGTTTAAATATGTGTTTTATAAAGAATATGAACTAAAATCAAATCAGTATGTAGCTTTTATGTTTTTGCTTGATATTAACGAGTAATGAAGATAAAGTCTTGGTTATGAAAGCACTAATTTTTTCAGATATTCACGGTAGTTTAAATGCTTGTTCAAGAGTTGATGAACTTATTAAGAAGCATAATCCTGATTTCATATTACTTCTTGGAGACTTACTATATCATGGTCCAAGAAACGATCTTCCACCTTCCTACAACCCCAAAGGCGTTATCCCAATTTTAAATAATTATAAAGATAGTATATTGGCTGTAAGAGGAAATTGTGAAGCTGAAGTAGATCAAATGGTTTTATCATTTCCTGTTATGAGTACAACTTCAGAAGTATTTGTAGATGGATTAAAACTAACTTTAACACATGGCCACATATATAATGAAGCAAATCCTGTCCCAGGAGCTAAAATCATGCTTTATGGACATACTCATATACCTGTTTGTCATAAAAAGGATGATATTGTTTTTTTTAACCCAGGATCTACTTCAATTCCAAAAGGGGGATTTAAGCCATCTTTTGGAATCTATGAAAATAGAAAATTATCAGTATTAGAGTTAAGCAATGAAAAGGAGATGATGGCTCTTACACTTTAAAATGTAAGAGTTACAACTACTTTATCATTTTCTTGAGCAATTTCTGCTTTTCCACCATGGAGGTTCATTATTTGGCCTGTTATAGGAAGACCAAGGCCAGAACCACCTTCATGGCGGCTTAAATCACCTCTTGCCCATGGCTCAAAGAAGTCTGGAAGAGGAGATGGTAGAGAACCTTTGTTTACTACCTTTATAACATTTCTATCAACATAAACATCAACAATTTCACTACCGCTTTGAAGTGCATTATTTATTACTTCAGAAAGCGCTCTTGAGCCAAGTGTATAATCAACATCAATTTCATCATTTTCATTGATGTGAAGATCTATCTTTTTTGAAACTTTAAAATTACTAATAACACCATCAATTAAATCAAAAGCTGAAATCTTTTGCTTATTAAGCATACAATCTGGAGAAAGAAGGTAAGCATAATACTTAATTGAACTTATTCTTGAAGTTAAAACATCACACTCCTTTTTCATCCTCTTTAGTAAATCTTGGTTCAGAGGGAAAATTCCATCAATTGAAGCATCAAGCAGCATATTAATACTTGCAAGAGGAGTATTAAGATCATGGCTTATTGATCTAATCCACTCCTTTCTTGAATCCTGGTGGCGCCTTAAGTTATCACCTAAATCAACAATTGAGGTAGCTATATCTTTTAGCTCCATACTCTTTTGTTCACCAATATTTACATCAAACTTATTTTCAGATAAATCCTTTAAAGCATTCTGAATATCCTTAATTGATCTATTATTTCGCTTTGAAATTACATAAGAAGCAACTAATGAGATAATTAATGCTATAGGAATAAAAATAAGAATCACTAAAGCAGAGGTATCAAGGATATACCTAGTTGGTCCATACTTTCTTGCAGTCATTACTAAAATATCGTAATAGCCCTTAACAACTCCATTACTTTTTACTATTACAGAAGCTGCAATATCTCTTGCCTGCACCTCTTGTGGCACAGAGAATGTTTGAGTAACTCTTTCAACTTCTTCATCGAGATAAAAATGGAAAACACCATTGTTATCTACATCAAGATTAAAGACATATACATCTGCATCTGTTGTGATTTCTTTAGATGAATTAACCTCAACAGATGAAAGACTTCGTATTTTAACTTCGCTATTTATCATCGATTTATCATCGATGCTTTCCTTTACCTTATCACCATTAGGCAGTGAACCATATATAATTTGAAAAAGTCCCTTGGCATCACGAAAAATTAACCCTGATATTCTATCATTTGAACAATCTAGGATTGCATTTATCATTTTATCAGGAGTTGGATTGGTATATGTATTTATTTTTTCTTCAACACTATTAATGTATTCACCTGCTGCATACTTTGGCCAAGTATTCATTGCATGTCTATTTGACGCATAAAATATTAAAAGCTGAAGTAAAATAATGCAAATAGAGAGTGAAAAAATTGAGATAAATAGCCTGAGAAAATGGTGCCTAAAATGACCTTTATGCATATATTAAGCCTTCTTACCTGTAAATCTATAACCATATCCTCTTACAGTTTCTATCCAATTACCATTTTTAAGCTTTGCTCTGATATTCTTAATATGAGTATCAACAACTCTTTCATATGACTCAAATGAGTAATCAAAACACTCTTCAAGGATTTGTGAACGAGTAATTAAAGCACCAGCATTTGAAGCAAGATAAGATACAATTCGCCATTCAGCAGCTGTGAGTACTATTAATTCATTATCAATTGAAAGTTGATGTTGAAGAGAATCAATTACTAAAGTATGGTTTTCATCATAGAATGTGGAGATATCACTTTTTTCAACAGATGAAGAATCAACTCTTCTAAATAGTGCAGCAACTCTTAGTACAAGTTCTTTTGGTGAAAATGGCTTTGTAATATAGTCATCACAACCAAGCTCAAAGCCAAGAATTCTATCTGATTCATCAACTCTTGCAGTTAGAAATATTACTGGTAGGTCAGGATGGTCCTTTTTTATCTCCTTAATAAACATAAAGCCATCACCATCAGGCACCATTACATCTTGAATAATTAAGTCTGGAAGTTTTTCGCTTATTGCCTTTCTTGCTTCCCCTATTAAAGCAAAGCCCTTAGCACTATATCCACTTAGTTCTAAATATTGAACTACACCACTTCTAATTACATCATGATCTTCAACAACGTATATTTCTTTCATATAGCTAATAATACACATCGTTTTTTAGATTTCAACAGATGATAAGCTAAATCCATAAAAACTACAATTTTATTACACTAATCCAACTTCTTAACACCTTTAAAGCGATAGCCATAACCTCTAACAGTCTCTATCCAATTTTGCCCAGAAGTTCCAATCTTTGCTCTAATGTTTTTAATGTGTGTATCAATTATTCTATCGTAACTTTCTCTTGTGTATTCAAAGCACTCATCTATTAACTGAGTTCTACTAATTACATTACCATAGTTCATGCTAAGAACCTTAAGGATTCTCCACTCTGCACCAGTTACTTTAATAGTTTTTGAATCTAAAAATACTTCATGAGATGATAAATCAAGGGACAGAGTTTCTTTTCCTAAAATCCAACTAGATAATCCATTTCTTACAGTGGTATTAATCATCCTTCTAAGATGAGCATTAATCCTTAAAGATAACTCTTTAAATGACAATGGCTTTTCAACATAGTCATCACAACCAAGCTCAAAAGATAGTATTCTCTCACTTTCACTTCCATCGATTCCAATTACAATAATTGGCATTGGATTTTTGCTTCTAATTTGCTTTAAAAACATAAGACCATCACCATCGGATAGTGTTCTTGCAATGAGCAGTAAATCAGGAAAAAAAGATTTTAAGGTTTCCCTTAATGATGCAAGATCAGAAAACTCATTAACACTATAGCCTGAGAGTGTAAGATAGGATGATGATTGGGATAAAAAGTTTTGATCACTGTCTGCAATAAATAACATGCTCATATCAAGCGTTTTACCAAAGTGTAAAAATAAAAAAAATAGTAAGTGAAGAATCTACAGAGAAAGTACCAAAAGATTCTTACAAAACTCACATAGCACTAGCTTTTTCTTCACAATCTTCATTGTTTTTATGCTATATTTGGTGCAATGAAAAGGCTAGACTTTATATTAATACCAATTATTATAATTTTATCTATTATTCCTCTTATTTATTCATCTGGAGAAAAGAGTTCTATTGTTAGAATCAGTTCAAATAATAAAATATTTGACTATGATATAACAAAAGATAGAGTAATAAATATACCTGGAACACTTGGAGATACTGTTGTTGAAATCAAAAATAAAAAAGTTCGTATTTTAAATTCTCCATGTCCAAACCATACATGCATGCGTTCTTCAATTTCACGTTACCCAGAGAGCTTAGTATGTCTACCCAATGATGTAATTATCCAAATTGAAGGTGAAGGAGAGACCGATGCACTCACATTCTGATAAAACACGATTTTTAGCATACCTTATTGCTCTTTCACTATTTTTCTCAGTTGCAGAGAATATGATAGTTCATCCCCTACCCTTTCTTCGCTATGGCTTTGCCATGATACCAATGCTATTTGCTCTTGATAAACTAAACTTTAAAGAGTATATGGCTCTTTCAATTGGAAAGTGGCTAGCAAGTACATTAAGCCAGGGAACAATGCTTTCTCCATTTAGCATTATTGCACTCTCATCATCTATTTCTTCAGCGCTTATAATGTATGTATTGTTCCATGTTTTTGGAAAGTTTATTTCGCTTTATACAATTTCATTAATATCCTCAATTGTTTCAACAATTACACAACTACTAGTTGCTTCCCTCTTCTTAGGTTCTGTGTTAATGAGGATTTCTATTGTAATGCTTCCATTATCTGAAATTACAGGATTGTTAACAGCATTTTTAGCCTTACATTTAAAGTTAAATACTAATCCACCAGAAATAATAAATACAGATAATAGAGAGGATAGTCCATTAACAATAATATTACATATTTTATGTGCCCTCTTAGTATTCTTTATAAAAGAGCCACTTATTCTGCTTTTAATTTTTATTATTGCTATCACTCTTTCTCTTCTCCAAAAAAGAAAAGTACTATACCTAAACTATATAATTACCTTTTTAGCTGTTACAGTTTGTAATTTATTCTCAAGAAATGGCGAAGTACTATTTTGGTTTATAACAAAAGGGGCACTAGAAGAAGGTATTGTTAAAGGTTTACAGTTAGTTTCATTAGTTGCTATTTCTCAAAGCTTTGCTGCATTAAGAATAAAAGGAGGAAGCTTTTTATCCTCTGTTTTTGCCTATAATGCTGCATTTATATCAAACTTTTCTAAAGAAAACAAAAGCATATTTAAAAAGCTAGAGGAAGCACTATGCATCGAGGATGGAAAAACAATTAGTATTACAAGAAAAGATAATGACTATAAAATCACTGCTATTTTAGTTATTGCACTTATCCTTGAAATCATCTCTTTATTGTTGTGATTCCTTTCAGAAGAGTAGCAGATAGCACATAAATAATATGCCTATACTATATATAAATGTGAACAACAGAATATTATTTTAATATAACAAACGTTTTTATATATATTTTTCTAATAAAATGGTATTATTAACTAACATTTTAAGTTTTTATAGTACGTCTATTGACTAATGTTTATTCGATATTTATATAATTATTTATCGATAAAAAAACATTGATTACAGGAGAAACAAATCATGGCAACTATCGCTGAAGCATTTCCAGGGCAGAATGAACTGCAGGAACTTATTGAGAAAGTAAAAAGAGCACAGACAATTTATGCTTCCTACTCTCAAGAGCAGGTTGATAAAATTTTCCGTGCTGCCGCAATTGCAGCAAACAATGCTAGAATTACATTAGCTCAGGATGCTGTAAGAGAAACAGGAATGGGAATTATCGAAGATAAGGTAATTAAGAACCATTTCGCAGCCGAGTATATCTTCCATAAATATAAGGACGATAAAACCTGTGATATCATCGAGCAAGATGTTGGCTTTGGTTATGAGAAAATTGCAGAACCAAAGGGTGTTATTTGTGGAATTATCCCAACAACAAACCCTACTAGTACAGCAATCTTTAAAGCCCTTATTTCATTAAAGACAAGAAACGCTATTATCTTCTCACCACATCCAAGAGCAAAGAAATGTACCTGTGATGCAGCGAGAATTGTACGTGATGCAGCAGTTCAAGCAGGTGCTCCAGAGGACATTGTTGCTTGGATTGAAGAGCCATCAATGGAAAAAACTGACTTTTTAATGAAGCATCCTCTAGTAAACTTAATTCTTGCAACTGGTGGTCCAGGCATGGTTAAGTCTGCTTACTCTTCAGGTAAACCAGCTATTGGTGTTGGTGCTGGTAACACACCTGCTCTTATCGACAAGAGTGCAAACATCAAAATGGCTGTTGCTTCAATCTTAATGTCCAAGACCTTTGATAACGGTGTTGTTTGTGCATCAGAACAATCAATCATTTGTCATAAAGATATCTATGATGAAGTAAAAGCAGAACTTAAGAAGGAAGGTGCACACTTCTTAAATAAAGCAGAAGCAGAAAAGCTTTCTCCAATTATCCTCGATCCACAGAGAGGAACAGTAAATCCTAAGATTGTTGGTCAACCAGCTTATGTAATTGCTCAAATTGCAGGCTTTGAGGTTCCAAAATCAACAAAGGTATTGATTGGAGAAGTAACTAAGATTGCAGTAGATGAACCATTTGCTCATGAAAAGTTATCCCCAGTACTTGGTATGTATAAGTGTAATAACTTTGGTGAAGGTGCTGATATGGCAGCTCGCTTAATTGCGATGGGTGGTTTTGGTCATACATCTGTTCTATACATCGATGAAAAAGAAAAAGAAAAGGTTGACTCTTATGGTAGAACAGTTAAAACAAGCAGAATATTAATTAACATGCCAGCAAGCCAGGGTGCTATTGGTGATATCTATAACTTCCGCTTAGAGCCAAGCTTGACACTTGGTTGTGGTTCATGGGGTAACAACTCTATCTCTGAAAACGTTGGTCCAAAACACCTTCTTAACATCAAAACACTTGCAGCAAGGAGAGAAAACATGCTCTGGTTTAGATTACCACCTAAGATTTACTTTAAATATGGCTGTCTCCCTGTAGCTCTTCAGGAGCTCCAAGGTAAGAAGAGAGCATTCATTGTAACAGATAGTTTCCTCTTCAACTCAGGTATGATTGAAAAGATTACAGACCAGCTCGATTTACTTGGAATTGAAACAGAGGTATTCCACCAAGTTAAACCAGACCCAACACTTGGTACTATTAATACAGCTATGCAGCTAGTTAATGCTTACAACCCAGATGTTATTATCGCTGTTGGTGGTGGATCTCCAATGGATGCAGCAAAGATTATTTGGCTCTTATATGAACATCCAGAAGTATCCTTTGAAGGTCTTGCATTAAGATTTATGGATATCAGAAAGAGAATCTACTCATTCCCTAATATGGGCAAAAAAGCTCAGATGGTATGTATCCCAACAACCTCTGGTACAGGTTCTGAAGTTACACCATTTGCTATTATCACAGATGAGAATACAGGTATGAAGTGGGCTATTGCAGACTATGCATTAACACCTTCAATGGCAATCGTTGACTCTGAACTTGCAATGGGACAGCCAAAGGGCTTAACAGCATCCTGTGGTGTAGACGTACTTACTCACGCTCTTGAAGCTCTCGTATCATCAATGAGTACAGACTATACAAATGGTCTTTCTCTTGAAGCTGCAAGACTTATCTTTAAATACCTTCCAGTTGCATACAAGGATGGAACAAATAAGAAAGCTCGTGAAAAAGTACATAATGCTTCAACAATGGCTGGTATGGCATTCTCTAATGCATTCCTTGGTGTTTGTCACTCAATGGCTCATAAGCTTGGTGCAAGATTCCATGTTCCACACGGAATGGCTAATGCACTCCTACTTTCAAACGTTATCCGTTTCAACAGAAATGATAACCCTACAAAGCAGGCAGCTTTCCCTCAGTATGAGTTCCCTTCTGTAACAAGTAGATATGCACGTGTTGCTGACTACATTGCTATGGATGTAAATGACACACCAAACGGTAACTACATTTCAATCAAGCCAGGTATGAGCTTGAATGAAAAAGTAGATGCCCTTATCGATGGAATTGAAAAGCTTAAAAAGGATCTTGGTATCCCAGCTTCAATTAAGGAATGGGGTGTTGATGAAAAAGAATTCTTAGAAGCAGTTGATGAATTAGCTGTTAAAGCATTTGATGACCAGTGTACTGGCTCAAACCCACGATATCCACTCATCAGCCAGATTAAGCAACTCTATCTTGATTCTTACTATGGCAGAGCATGGAAAGAAGAAAAGTAATAATAAATTCCTCAATTAGGCCTGAGAAAAACCTCAGGCCTTTTTAATCACATAAATTTAATTTCTTTTTCAAGTTCAACTATACTTTCACCATTAAATATTTTTTCATTACAGAAATTTATTACATCAGTAATTGAAAATTCATTCGAACACTCTACTTCTGCCACTGTCATAGGAGTATCACTACAAGCCCAAAGACAAATAAAATTTTTAACTCTTTGGATAACATAGCCCTCCCCTAAATAAGAAAACTCTGCTTCTCAATTTTTACATAAACTATTATATATTTTCTCAAAAGAAATCATGTTTTGAGCATAACACCTATTGTAGTAATATTCATTATTATTAGTTGTTATCTAGTTTTTTAATATTCATAACAACGATAAATATTTGATTATTCGTGA